>DATLYW010000025.1 GCA_035574315.1 Candidatus Zixiibacteriota bacterium | reverse complement strand
TCAGCTCCACCGGATTGCCGCTGATCAGCATGTAAACCGCCTGCCCCTCCCCACTCTCCGCCGCCCGCGTAAGCCGCTCAAAATACCGCCCCATCAGCTCCTTCTGCAAAAGATGCATCTGGCCCTGATAGCTGCTTTTGGTCTGTGGCGTTTCTGCCATCGGAAACTCCAGAATGGATTCCGGTTCGCGTCGTTTCAACTGGAAACGGGAAACCGGAAATCCGGAATCAGTCGAACAACATCGACTCCACGAAAGTTTCCACCTCGCTCCGCGCCTTGTCGAAAATCCACATCTTCTCCTCGAACTCCAGGCACAGGTGCGGGATGCCTTCCTTCTCCAGCGCCCTCTTGTAAAGCGCGTAGTCGAAGAGGGCCGGCTCGCAGAACTTCGCCGCCAGAATCAGGACCGCCGCCGCCCCGCTCTCGCGCACCCGATCGATCAGATGGCGGCTCTTGCTCTCCCGGGTGTCGTGCTTGACGCCGCAGTAGACGCTGTTGTTGACGTACGCGTCGGCCAGATTGCGCCAGGGATTGCCGCTCAGGGGGACGTCCCGCCGGAACCACCGCCACCCGGTCAGGAAATCGTCGTCGAGAATGTAACAGCCCGCCGCCTCCAGGGCCTCGATCAGCTCGAGCGGCGGCTGCTCGCAAAACGACCCCTCGAGAATCACCCGCACCCGGTCCTTCGGCTTCTCGTCCCGCGCGCGCACCTCGGCCAGCGCTTCCTCCGCCATCGCGATGTGCTCGCGCACCGGGAGAAGCGTCCCGAGCCGCGTCAACACGTAACACTCCACCGTGGAGAGGTTTTGCGGCGCCTCGGCCCGCAAGGCGTAGAGCTCGCGCAAGAGGCGCCGCTGACGGTTGTAGAGCTCGATGCTCCCGCGAAGCGCCTCGTCGGTGATCTTTTTCCCCGAAAGGCGCTCGTAGCTCGCCGCGACCCGGCGGTACTCCGCCTCGAGATAATCCAGCACGTGCGGGGAAGCGAGATTTTGCGGAAAGTGAATGTACTCGACCACCAGATCGGGAAAGTTGCGCTTGAAGACGCTCCCCAGGTTGCGGGCCGGATCGCAAATGGAGTGGAAAACCATTCCGTCCAGAAACCCCAGCCGTCCGGTGAGCCCCAGCTCCAGCGTGCTCTTCACGATCGAACAGATGAAAGACTGGAAACGCGAGTCCGCGTGCGCGATCTCCAGGCGGTTTCCCGCCCCCATCACCCCGACCGCCGCACATCCCGCGGCATCGATGAGCTCCACCGGGCTGTAGACGGGGTAACACCCGACCAGCTTCTTGCCGAGCCGCTCCTTCCAGCTCGAAACGATTCCCAACGCGTCGCTCTCCAGCTGCTCGCGGTATCGTGCCATCAACTCCGCTATCGCCATCGCGCCTTCCTTTCCTGGTCGCTCGTCGCTGCTCCCCGGTGGAGCAAGTTGTGTGCCGCGGAATCCTTATCGTTTTTCATCGGGAAAAGGTAGATGGGACGGGCGATATTCGCAACGGTAGGAAAGAGCGGCGAGGGAAATTCCCAAATATCAGACGACTCGGCGGTGAGCGGCAAGCAGCGAGCAGCGAGCTGCGGGGCTACGATCTTTGCCTGTCAGCCTTGCCGAGGACCTCGCGCTCGACGAGGTCGGCGAGCTTTTCGATCTCGTCGGACGCGAAGTGAGGAGCGCGGGCACCGACGCCGCTGCCGCCCACGATCGCAAGCACGTCGTCGCCGCCGTTGCAGAGCCGCGCCGCCGGCTCGGTGGGGGAGAGAACTTCGATCTTGGGCGCCGCCTGGTCGTGAAACCCCTCCACGAGAACGAGGTCGTTGCCGGCGAAGTACGGCAGGATCCGGTCCAATCCCGCCGGGTTTTCCGTCGCCTGGAACAGCGAGACCTCGGTCGGACAAACCAGGGCCACGGCTGTGGCTCCCGCCTGGCGGTGCCGCCACGTGTCCGTGCCGGGACGGTCGGTCTCGACCGGCACTGCGGAGTGATGGTGCTTGATCGTGGCGACCCGGTAACCGCGCGCGGTCAGCTCGGGCACGAGCTTCTCGACGAGCGACGTCTTGCCGGATTTCTTGAAGCCGACCACGAGCACGACCTTCGGGAGAAGGGGAGGGGCGGGCTCGCCGCCGAACGGCAGGTAGGCGCCGCGAGCGCACGGGATGCAAAGCGTCTTTCCCCCGACGACGCGCTCCCGCCGGAAGTTGATTCCTTCGCCGCAGCTCTGGCAGAGCACCCGCTTGCCCCGAACGCCCGGCAGCTCTTCCTCCGGAAACCGGATGCCGACGCGCTGCAGGGAAAAAAGCAAGGTTTCGGGCATGATCCGATAGGCTTCCCTTTGCGCGTGGTGGGGCGATTCGATTCCTTGCGCGTAGGCTCCGGCCAGGCGGCGCGCGTCGTCCCTGGCCAGCACGCGAACGGCTTCCCCGGTCGCCTGGTTGACGAAGGTGGCCGCCATCTTGCCGTAATCGAAGAATTTCAAGGTTCTTTTCCCGAGAGAGCAGCCCGTGACGGCCTGTATGGCGTCGGTTGCGCAGCGATCCATCTCGACGCAGACGATGAGCTTCTTGCAGCCGCGCGGCTCGTCGATCCCGACTTCGCGGCACCCGACCATCGCCATCCGCACCCCGAGCACCTGCCCCGCGCAGAGGTGGCCGTGGATCGCGGACGATTCGTTCAGCAGCTCTTCGAACGGGCGCATCGTTTCAGCTCCCTCCGGCCCGGCAATCCTCCGCGGTTCTCTCTTCGCCGGCAGGCGCCGCCGCGGGCAGCCGGCGGGCGCCGAACAGGGAAATCTCCCGCGCCCGGTACAGATCGGCGCACTGGACGCAAAGCCCCTGAGCGGGCTCCCAGGACGGGAAGTCTCCGCGAATCGCCGCGGCGACCGCGGCGGGCAGGCGGTCCGGGGCCGGTTCGAAGGAGACCGCGGGAAAGCGGCAAAGCGGGCACCGGCCGGCGTGGGGCCGCCCCGGCGCGCGGGCGAACGCCGCGAGCTCGCCGTGCGTGTGCGGCTCGCGATCGAAGAAGCGCGCGAAGAGCTTCTCGGTTTCGTTCCCCAAAAAAGGAAAGGCTCGTCTGAAGCTCTCGAGCTCTTCCGCACGGACGGCCGGGGGCAGCCAGCCGCGACGCACCATGCGGCCGTTGATCGTGGCGTCCCACAGGGCCCGGTAGCGAGCCTTGAGCAGCGAGTCGTGCGCCGGACCTCCTTCGGCCGGCGGCAGCGCCGGCTCGTAGCCGAAGCTCGGGTCGAGCATGTCCACGATGTGGAAAAGCTCGTGGCGCAAAAACGCGAGCACCCGCTCGGGCTCCAGAAGCGACTGCGGCCGGAGCAGGATCGCCACGCTGCGCTTTTCCCGGTCGCTCTCGCCCCGCCCGGCGACGACGAACAGCTCGGCGCCTTCGTCCTTCGCGCTCCGGGCGAGCGCCACGACGCAGCGGGCGACGCCCGACGCAAGGAGAGGCTGCTCGGCGACCGCCTGCTCGAGCGGCGCCCCGAGCCGGCGCCGCTCGAACCATCGTGCGCTTTGGTCGCGAAACGCGAGCTCCCGGGTCTCGGCGTCGGCGATCTCGTACAGCCGGTCGCGCTCTGTCCGGAAAAGGCGGCCCTCGGCAGTTCCGCGCAGGCAATGAAACACCGCTTCTTCGAGGAACTCGGGGTCGTACCGAAGCAGGTCGTGAACCGCCATTCGTTACCCCTCGGGCGGGCCGGCCGCCGGCATCGCCGGGCATTCCGTCGCGCCGCAGGCCATCGGAATCCCGTCGTCCCCGACGGGACGTAGGCTCAGGCTGCGCGGGCCATGCGGCACGCCCGCGCGGCTGCAGTCCGCCGTCACCAGCCGCTCGCAGAGATCGGCGAGAGCGCCGTAGAATGCGGCGTCCTGTTGCCTGAGCTTTGCCGCAAAGGCGGGAGCAAAACGCCCCAGGTGGTCGCGCAGAAAGAGGCGGGCGGCCTTGCGGGTCTCCTCCAGCATCGGGGCGTCGCCGCTCTCCAGCGCATGGGCTTCCTTGAGCGCGAGAAAGCTTGCGAATTCGCACTCGCAGCTGATGTGGTCCGGCCGCTCGTGCTCGGCGGCGTTCAGCGCCAGGCCGAACGCCCGGTAGAACCCCATCAGGTCCCCCATCTCTTGCGGCTGCTGGAAGAGCGCTTCGCTACCGTATTCGGTCTCGTACGGTGAAACGGCGCCGCGCGCAGTGTGGCCGAAGAGGCGATGGTACGACTCGACCAGCCGATCCCGGCCGGAATCCACGGCTGCCAGCGCACGGGCGGCCGCGGCCAGATTCCCGCTCTGGTCCAGCCGCTCCGCTGCGCCCGCCAGGACGGCCGATCCTTCGGCCGAGCAAAGGCGCGCGCGCATCTCGTCGTCCGGCGGGCGGAACCCCAGCGCCAGGGCGCTGTAAAGGACGGCGCGGCCGAGGGCGAGATCGATTTCTCCGAACGTCGTTTCCATCGTTTTCTCCCATTGCGCCGGAACGTCCGGCCGAAACGCGCTAGACCGGCGCGACGGCCGGCCGCGTCCGCACCTCCGCCGCCCACTTCAGCAGATCGAGCCCCTGCTGCAGCGAGCGGTCACGGGTGTCGAGGATCGCCTGCACCTTTTGCCCGGACAGCCGCTCCACCATGATGGAAAGCCCGTCGCAATCGCTGACGTGCGGCAGGATCCCGCGCGCGAGCCTGACGGCGAGGCTCACGTCCTCGTCTTCGAGCGAGGGCCTACCGGCCAGCTCGACGAGCTTGCGGGCGGCTCCGATCGCCGCGTCGTGGTCGCCCAGCAGCTTCTCGACGTAGTCGTCGCCGAAGATCTCGCGCAGGGAAGGGTAGAGCGACTCTTCCTCGTAGCGGAAGTGCGGCCCGGTGCATTTCGCGATCTGCTCCAGCAGGGCCCGGATGGAGCCCCGATCGCGGTTCTGAAAGGCGCGGATGAGGTCCAGGAGAGCATCGCGCACCACGCGGTGCTCTTCCCTGAAGATCTGCGTGAACCGATCCGCCAGCGTCGCCATGTCCGTGCCCTCCGTCAGATCGAGTTGGCGTGCGTGCTCGGCCGGACGTGGACCGGCTCCTCCACCGTGGTCCGGAAGATCTCCTTTCCGTCCTGGCCGTAGGCGATGACCGTATCGTTGTAGACCGTGATTTTCCTGCCGCGCAGCTCCGCTTCGTAGATCTTCGGCCCTTCCTTGATCTCGTAGCGGAAGATGATCCGGTTCGAGCGGCGAAAGAGCTGCAGCACCGCGAGCAGCTCGCGATCGGGATAGCTGTAGCGCTCGATCGCCTGGTCGACGCCCGGGCCGAACATCTGTTTGAGGTAGGCCCGCGGCACCCAGCGCGGCGGGATGTAAAAGCCGTTGGGCTCGGTCCCGAACTGGGGATAGAGCGGCAGGGCGACTTTCGCCACGTGGACGAGATAGTAGATCGGGTTGTAACGGTCCTCGGTCCAGGTCCCGTCGCGATTGATCTTCACCAGCCCCTGCATCCGGATCTGGCCGATGCAGGCGGCCATGCAGCGGGTCTCGAGCGGCTGGCCGCGTCCCTCGGGATCCTTGCCCTCGATCCGCGGATAGCAGGCGATGCACTTTTCCGAGACCCGGGTGTTGCCGCGGTACATCGCCTTCTTGTACGGGCAGGCCTCGACGCACTTGCGGTAACCCCGGCACTGGCTTTGATCGATGAGAACGATGCCGTCCTCGGGCCGCTTGTAGATCGCCTTGCGCGGGCAGGCGGCGAGACAGGCGGGATAGCTGCAGTGGTTGCAGATGCGCGCCAGATAGAAAAACCAGGTCTTGTGCTCCGGCAGCTCGACGCCTTCGCGGTCGAGCTCGTTGGGCACCCCCTTTTTCCCCAGCGGGTTGTCCTCGTAGATGTTGGGCGAGTTCCACTCCTCGTCGGTCGGCAGGTAGCCCAGCACCCGGGCGCTGTCCGGGGTGAGCATCCTGGTCGCTTCGAAGATCGTGAGCCCGTCGAACTTGCCGTACGGCTGCTTCGGATCTTTCGAGGGCTTCCCGGACCAGACCTGCTTTCCGGGGTTGGCCTTCTCCAGCAGATCGAGAATTTTCACGTCCCAGAACTGCGGATAGCCGCCGTAGGGTTTGGTCTCCACGTTGGCCCACCACATGTGCTCCTGGCCCTTGCTGAAGGTCCAGGTGGACTTGCAGGCCATCGTGCAGCTCTGGCAGGCGATGCAGCGGTTGATGTTGAAGACGAAGGCGAACTGCCGGCGCGGATAGGCCGCCTCGTAGGGATAGGCCATCTCGCGCCCGAGCTGCCAGTTGTGGACTTTAGCCATGGCCTTTCTCCTGTTGCGCGACGTTCACTCCGTTCGAGCCGTTGCCGTCGTCTCGAACCTCCTGCACCTTCACCGCGGCTCTCGCCCACGCGCTTGTGCACTCGCGGACGATGCCGCGGATCGCGGCGTCGCCGAGCGCGCGGTAGGCCTGATGGGCGCCGGCGTAGAAGGGGTTCTGGAAAAGCCGCAGCAGGCGGTCGGCGTCGTACCCCATCAGGGCGAACTCTTCGGCGAAAGCGTAGGCCATCTCTTCCATCGTCTCCGCCGCGGCGGGCAGGACGACGCCGACGAGCTCCATCGGATCATCGGCTTCGACATCCTTGTAGGGCATGGTTACCTCGTTTGCGATCGGAGAGGCGAAGGGGCGAGCGGGCTCATCCCTCCACCTTCGTCAAATCTCCCGCCAGATAACGCTTCATCACCTCGTTCTCGTTGTCCGGCGTGTAGCCGGTCGTGGCCGGCTTCCAGATTCCCTTGCCGCCGAGACCGCCGTCCTCCGCCTTGGTGATCCGGACCAGGGTTTCCTTCGGCACCGTGTTGACCGCGTGGTTGTCGGCTTCGCCGCCGAAGATGAATCCCATGAAGACCTTGGATTTGTGGAAGAGGCTGTCGGTCTGGTGCATCGGCATGTGCCAGTTGCGCGTGACCGACTGCTGCGAGCCGTAACGCAGGTTCGCCTGGTAGCCGGTGTTGTCCGAGAGCGCCCGGCCGTCGGGCCGGGTCTCGTGCGCCTTGACGCTCTTCTCGGTGGCGATGAAGGGCGCGTGCTTCATCATCACGATGTTGTACGGATAGGCGTGGTTGTATTTGACCCGCAACATGCAGCGCGAGACGCGGTAGAACGGATCGTCGGGCCTGGCGCCGAGGTACGGGCGGTCGGCCGGGTTGGCATCGACGTAGACGTAGTCGCCGTCGTTGATCCCCAGGTCGCGCGCCGCCTGCGGGTTCATGTGGAGCTGGTGCTCGCCCACCGACGGGGCCCGCTTGTCCAGCCGGTACGGATCGCCGAAGTTGGAATCGTAGAGCATGTGCCAGTCGACGTTGGACCAGCTCGAGTGGACGCGGTGGCGCGTCTTGGGGGTGAGGCAGTAGAAGCGGAAGCCTTTTTCCCACAGAAAGTTCCGGGTCTGCTTCACCTTGCTCCAGGGCAGCTTGACGTTGCGCACGGTTCGCGCATCCCAGTGCTCGGCCTCGAGCGGGATGCCGTAGTCTTCCGGCCGGACGTAGGGGTTGGAGCTGACGATCACGTTGGGGAGATAAGGGGTCGCCTCCGGCCCCTCGCGATGGACGATGAAGTTCTCCCCGTACTCGATCGCCTCGGGGACGTCGGCGTAGGCATGGAGCCGACCGGTGTCGGTGTGGAACGGCTCGCTGTCGTGGACCTGCTCGTAGAACGGAATCCGCGGATAGGTGCGGAAATTCATCAGGCATCCGCCCGGCGGGCCATACTTGCCGGCCATGATGTCCTTGAGCTTGTAGCCCGCCGTCGTCGTGCAGGTGTCGAGCAGGCGCTGGATGTAGACGTGGCGCTTGTCGGGAGCGGCGAAGGCGAAGTAGTCGCGGAAGCGCTTGTCTCCGGTGACATCCGCCAGGGCGTTGGCGATGCCCGCGAGAATCACGACGTCGTCCTTGCTGTCGAAGACCGGCGGGATGC
Source organism: Candidatus Zixiibacteriota bacterium (assembly GCA_035574315.1). Lineage (NCBI taxonomy): Bacteria > Pseudomonadati > Candidatus Zixiibacteriota > Candidatus Zixiibacteriota bacterium. Next base: position 57,219 of record DATLYW010000025.1, on the reverse strand, counting down.
CGCCTTTCCAGATCTGCAGGAAGGGATTCGAGCAGCTCGCGGTGATCTCCAGCCCTTCGAATTCGAGCCACGAGTTGGCCGGCAGCGCGATGTCGGAGTACTCGATCGACGCCGTCATCTGGATGTCGATCGAGACGATCATCTCCACGTTGGGGTTGACGTTCTTGATCACGCCATAGGCCCACTTGGCGTTGTTGATCAGGTTGACGTTGGAAAAGATGATCGCCTTGGTCGGGGTGGGCATGTGCGTCTTGCCGGTGAAGTTCTTCCGCCCGAATTTCGGCGTGTCGACGATCAGGGCCAGGTCGCCGTGGTTCCAGTAGGCGGGCTCCTCGTCCTTGGTGTACGCGTGCGTGCGGATCTCCTTGCCGTGCGCGTTCGGGTCGAGGTTGATGTGGAAGGGGTCCTCCGCCACCCAGCCCTTGAAGCCCGGCCCGGTCCACGGGGAGCCCTGAAAGAGGGCGGCCTTGTAGTTTCCGGCCCAGGTATGGCAGCCGGAGCCGGGCTTGCCGATGTTGCCGGTCAGCATGAGGGGCAGGTACGCGGCGCGATTCATCTCCGTGGCGTGAAACCAGTGATTGATCCCCTCGCCCTGATGGATCGCCACCGGCTTCAGCGTCGCGATGTCCTCGGCGAGCCGCTCGATCATCGCCCGGGGCGCCTGCGTGATCTCGGCGACGCTGTCCAGGTCGTAATCGCGCAGGTGAGTCCGGTAGAGCGTCCACAGAGTGGCGACCTCGACCTCCCTGCCGTCGACCAGCTTGACCTTGAACTCGCCCTCGAGCGCGGGCTTGAGCCCCTTCCGCTCCATCCGCTCGCCGACGTCGTCGCGGGTCACCGCAGCCGGAGCGTTCTTCGCCTCGTCCCAGACCACGAAGTCGCCGAGCTTTGCGTGCTGCTCGGGGGTAAGGCCCTGGATCTTCATCGAGGGACCGTCCGGAGAAAGGGAGCTGCGGTAGTCGGGGAAGATCTCGTGCGCGCGGAGGCGCCTCAGGTTGTCCTTGCGCACGAGCAACGGGAAATCGGTGAAACGCTTGACGAAGGCCTCGTCGTACCACTTCTTCTCGATCATCAGCCGGGTGACGCCGAGCCAGAGCGCCGCGTCGGTCTCGGGCCGGATCGGGATCCAGTAGTCGGCCTTGGTCGAAGGCGGGCCGTACTCCGGCGCGATCACGACGATCTTGGCGCCGCGCTCCATGCACTCGATGAACCAGTGGGAATCGGTCAACTTGTTCTCGACCAGGTTCTTCCCGTCCATGATGATGAGCTTGGAGAAGCGCAGGTCGTTGAAGTCGCAGTCGGAGGCCTGGAGCCCGTGCACCCACGGATGACCCGGGGCCTGATCGCCGTGCCAGGTGTAGTTGGAAAAATTGCGTCCCGCGAGAGCGTCCTTCTCGCCGACGCCGCGGATCTTCGCGTCGAGCAGCGCGAGCGAGTTGTTGAGGCGGTACATCCCGTACTTGCCGATCACGCCGAGCAGCCCCATGCCGCCGCGCATCTTGATCGTGCGCGTCCCCGCGCCCCGGGTCTCCTCGACCATCTCCGGCTGGTAGCCCTGGGCGAGCAGGCGCTTTTTCCCGGCCTCGCCGCTGTAGCGCGTCGCGATGGCGACCAGGGCCCTGGCGATGTCGTGGAAGGCGTCGTCCCACGAGATCTGGATGAACTCGTCCTGGCCGCGGGCGTCGAACATGTATTTCGCCCGGTTCTCCGGCGTCAGCTCCGGAAAACCGGCGTCGGCCCACGCCTTCCACCCTTTACGGACGATCGGATGCTTGAGGCGGTAAGGACCGTAGATGACCCGGTGAAACGTGTAGCCTTTGGCGCACTGCCTGGGGTTCCAGTTGGCCGTCGCCTTGTTGCCGTAAAGGTCGGCGTAGGTCTGGTAGTCGTAGGTGTTGCCGAGGCGGGTGACGATGCCGTTGCGCACGAAGGCCCTCACGCGGCAGGCGTGGGTGTCGTTGGGCGAGCAGACCCAGTCGAAGACGCGGTCGTAACGGTACTGGTCGCGGTAGATCTTTTCCCAGTTGCGGTCGATCGCCCCGGCCAGGGGATTTTCGGCCGCCTGGGCGGGCCTGAGAAGCTTGAAAGAGAAACCCGCCGTGATTCCCGCGGCGCCGGCTCCGATCCCCATCCATTTGAGAAAGTCCCGGCGGCTCAATCTAAGCATCTGTCGTTCTGCAGTCTCGTCGGCCATCCTCTTCTCCCGAGTTTCGGTTTTTCGCCTTTCGGTCGAACCGGAAACCAGAAACTATTTCGCGATTTTCAGATCCTGCCAGATCGTGACCGATTTCTTGCCGTCGCGATCGCCGGCGCTGCCGTTCCAGACGGCAAAGGCCACCGGTATCGTGCTCCCGGGTTTGAAAGCCACGGCGTTTTTTCCGGAAGGCTTCAAGCTGCGCTTGAACATCACGCGGTAGGAGCCCGCCGAGTAGATGCCCTTGGCCTCGACCTGCTGGTCCGCGGGCGGCCGCGCCCGCAGGGTCCCGAATCCCTGGGCGTTCAGATCCTCGGCCGGGCTCTTGCGCTGCGGGTCGGAAACGATGTTGCCGGCGCCCCATCCGGTGACGAAGGTCCTGTCGGACTGGAGCGTCAGGGCGTTGCGATAGGGCTGCTCCAGCGGCGAGCGCGTGAGATTGGGGTACGAGTCGATTCCCAGATTGGGATAGACCTTTTCGAGATCCTGGAACGCGGGCTCCAGGTCCGCCTGCCGCTCCGATTTCCACATCCAGATGTTGACGAAGCTGCCCGCCTCGCCCATCGCGAAGAAGGGCGGGTCGCTCTTCAGAGAGAACTGGACGGCCGCCGCGTCCCGGAAGTCCTGGGGGCGCATGGCGGTGTGGTCGTGCGTGGCGTCGGCCCAGACCATGAGCAGCGCGATGTCCTTGCCGTCGTGCAGCGCCCGGACGGTGACCTCTTCGGGCCGGTCGCTCCGCCACCACAGCGGCATCAGATGGAGGTTCACGGGAGGCGCCGATCGCCAGACGCCCGAATCCGGGTGCAGCGGCAGCTCTTTGACGCGCGGAGCCACGATCGTGAACTTCTTCATCTCCACGCGCTGGCGCTGGCGCTCGCTCGAAAGCGACAGCACGTAATGGACGAGGTGCCAGGCGTCCTCGCCGTACGCCCAGTCGCTCGACGGCATCGGGCTGCCGGGAATGCCGGCGATGATACGGCGGTACAGCGCGACGGGGTCGGGGCTTCCCTTGAAGATGCCGGCCGTAAGATCGCGCGGACGGGTCGGGTAGCCCTCGTCGTCGATTTGCTCCTGCACGCCGTCGCCCTTGGCGGTCGCCCCGTGGCAGGCGGCGCAGGCGTCCTTGAAGAGCTCCAGAGCCCTGGCTCTCGCGCTCGCGTTGTACGGCGGCTCCGGGGGCACCGCGATGACTCCCTCCCCACCCGTGCCGTCCGCGCCGGGGTTCCTGGCCGGCTTGACGACGAGCGGCTTCTCGGCGAGGGACTTGATGTAGTAAACCAGCGCCCAGCGCTGCTCGGCGGGTAGATGGCTCCAGGAAGGCATGGCCGAACCCGGCATGCCGCGCGTGATCGTATTGAAGAGATCCTGATCGGTCGGCACGCGGTCCCACGTCGATACCAGGCGATAGTTGGCGGCGACGAAATTTCTCGGTTTGGGATAGAGAAGATAAGCGGCCTCGCCGTCGCCCATGCCTCGAGCGCCGTGGCACGCTGCGCACTGCCTGGCGTAGATCTGTTTTCCGAGCGCGAGCAGCTTCGGCGTCGGCGCCGGCGGCTTGAGCTCCGCCGTCCGCGAGGCGGCGGCCAACAAGAGCCCCACGAGAGTTGCGGCCGAAGCGCAGAGGATTCGTTTCATGCCCGTCTCCAAAATCCCCGGCGTGGTCGAGCTGGAACGACCACGAGAGTTTGTTCGGGCGCCGGTCCGTTGACTCCGCGACACGAAGAGCGGTTCAACCGACCGCGCCGCCCCGTGCCTCAGCAAGAGACATACCAGCGGCTACTCCCGCGTCGTCACGGCGCCGGTCGGGCGCGAGGGCCGCAGCGCTTCCTGAAACTGGGAAAAGGGCCTGCGCGTTTTCCAAGAAATTGAAAATCCGCTCGCCGGGGAATCCGGATTGCGCAGGCGCGCACGGGTTTTGAGCTGGCACGTTTCGTGCGGCTGTCGTTACGGCGTGGATTTCGATCACCGCCCGTTCACGGTGGTGTGGGAGACGACCCAGGCCTGTGACCTGCGGTGTCTTCACTGCCGCGCGGAAGCCATTCCGGCCCGCAATCCCGGGGAGCTGACCGCCGACGAAGCACGGCGGCTGGTGGACGGCATCAGGGAATTCGGCCGGCCGTATCCCATCTTCGTTTTGACGGGAGGAGATCCGCTGAAGCGGCCCGATCTCTGCGAGATCGTCGCGTACGCTTCGGAAAAAGGCGTGCGGGTCGCGATGACGCCTTCGGCCACGCCGCTGGTGACACGCCAGAAGATAAAGGACCTGGCCGGTGCGGGGCTGGTTCGCCTGGCCGTGAGCCTGGATGGCAAGGATGCGGCCGCTCACGACGGTTTTCGCGGCGTTGAAGGCTCATTCCGCCTCACGCGGACGATCATCGACTGGTGCCGGGAGCTCGGGCTCGAGACCCAGATCCACACCACCGTCACCCGGCACAACTTCGAGGACCTGCCCGCGATCGCCGAGCTGATTGCTCCGTGGGGGATCAAGCTGTGGGCGCTGTTTTGCTTGATCGCCGTCGGGCGCGCCGCCCGTCCCGAGATCCGCAGGTTGAACATCAGCGCGCGCGATTTCGAAGCGCTGTTTCACCGCCTTTACGATTTGCTGAAAACCGCCCCTTACGACATCACGCCGCGCGAGGGCTACCATTTCAGGCGCGTCCTGCTGCAGAGAAGAGCGGCGGAGCTGGGCGTCCCCGCTCAGCACCTCGTCCAGGAGGCCGCGCAGCGCTCCTTGAGGCCGTCGGATCTCGCGCCTCCCGTGAGCGCCCCGAAGATCGTGCGCGCTCCCCTAGGCGTCAACGACGGGCGGGGAGTGGTCTTCGTCTCGTACAGGGGCGACGTGCAGCCGAGCGGCTTCCTGCCTCTGGTCGGCGGCAACGTCCGCGAGCGTTCCCTGGCGGAAATCTATCGCAGCTCGCCGCTCTTCGTCCGGGTGCGGGACTTTTCCCGGCTCAAGGGAAAATGCGGCGCTTGCGAGTTCAAGACGATTTGCGGCGGCAGCCGTTCCCGGGCGTACGCCCTGACCGGCGACGAGATGGAGAGCGATCCTTACTGCGTCTATCAGCCGCCGCAGTGGAAATCCCGCGTGCCGCGCGGGCCGGTCGCGGCCTCTCGCTGACCGCGCGGGCCGCGGCTCGGGGCTCGAGCCCGGCCCAATGTTCAAGTGAGTTCAAGCCGTTCAGTCGCTTCGCTTCGTTCGAGCCGTCCGCTTCGCCGCGGTCCAAACCAGGATGCGAGTCCAACGTAAAAGACCGGGAACCGGGAACCCGCCGGAAACGGGAAACCGGCTTGCTCCAGGCTCGATTCCGGGAAACGATTGCGTTCTCGGTGGAAACGTCCGATACAGATCGGTGAGGGCGCGGGCGCAACCATGGCGATTCGATTCCCCTTGATGGCTCTTTCCGGACTGCTCCTTCTCGTCGGCGTCTGGGCCGGGCTCGTGCGGCTGGGATGGGAGCTTCCCAGGCCCTTTGCGGATTTTTCCGACAATCATGGACCGCTCATGATCGTCGGCTTTCTCGGAACGCTGATCTGCCTCGAGCGGGCCGTGGCGCTCAAACGGCAGTGGCCCTACGGCGCTCCGATCCTTTCCGCTCTGGCCGCGGCAGGCGCGCTGCTCGGCCTTCCCGCGCAAGCGGCCGCAGCCGCCGCCACTCTCGGGAGCCTCTTTCTCGTCGCGGTCTTTGTCTTTCTCTACCGCCGCCAGCCGGCTCCGCACATCGCGCTGATGGGCGCCGGCGCCTCTCTCTGGCTGGGAGGAAACTTAGCCTGGTACTTTCAGTATCCCCTGAACCACGTCGTTCCCTGGTGGGCCGGCTTTCTGGCGGTGACGATCGCGGGGGAACGCCTGGAGCTTTCCCGGCTTCTCCGGCTGTCGACCTGGGACCGAATGAAGTTGCTGCTCGCGTCCGGCGTGCTCATTTTCGGTCCGTTCGTTTCCCTGAGGGATCCCTTGCTCGGCGCGCGGGTGGCCGGCGTCGGTCTTTTCGGCCTCGCGTTGTGGCTGCTGCGCTACGATCTCGCGTGGCGAACCGCGCGCCTGCACGGGCTGGGCCGCTTCATGGGCATCTCGCTGCTCTCGGGGTACGTCTGGCTCGCCGCCGCCGGCCTTTTGTGGATCGGCCTCCATGATTCTTTCGTGGCCGGCCCGCGCTACGACGCCATGCTCCATGCGGTCTTTGTCGGCTTCGTCTTTTCGATGATCTTCGCCCACGCGCCGATCATTTTCCCTTCGGTTACAGGGCTTCAGATGCCGTTCCAGCAGTTGTTCTACGGCCACCTGGCGTTGCTCCATCTCTCTCTGCTGCTGCGGCTCGCAGGCGATCTGCTGGAGCTTGCGGCGCTCCAGCGCTGGGGCGGGTTGCTCAATGCCGCCGCGATCCTGCTCTTCCTCGCGAACAACGCGCGCGCCGTAAGCAGGGGAAGATCGCTGAGCTCCACCGCTGATTCCCAGATCTGAACCGGAATTTTCCCGGTCTCTCCCAGTTTTAAGAATGGCTTTTTGTTTTTTTTCCGCGAGATCGAGGCAATCGGTCGCTGGCACGGCATTTGCGCGATCCGAGCACGACGGAGGTGATCGATGCCGCTCGACAGAGAAACGATCCTCGAGGCGCTGAAAAGCGTTTACGATCCCGAAATCCCGGTCGACGTCGTGAACCTGGGCTTGATTTACGAGGTCCGGGCGGAAGCCGGGCAGGTGTACGTCAAGATAACGACGACCGCCCCCGGCTGTCCGGTGGCGAACTGGATCGCAGCCCAAATCAAGAATGTAATCCGCAGATTGGCCGAGGCCGAGCTTTCCCGCACGGGGGCGCCGATCCCGGAGATCGTGGTCGAGACGGTATACGATCCGCCGTGGGACATGAGCAGGGTGAGCGAGGAAGGAAGGCGAATGCTGGGCTGGGCCTAGCATCCGCATCCTCCAGAGGCGCCCGAGACTTCTTTCAGGAGGAAAGTGATGAGCAATCAAACGGTGACGCTCGACATCCGGCCGGTTCCGGTCCGGGAAAAGCATCCGACCATCTTCCGCACGTTCGACGCCCTCGGGCCGGGGGAAACGCTTTTGCTGATCAACGACCACGATCCCAGGCCGCTCTATTATCAGTTCGCCGCCGAACGCGCGGGCGAGTTCGACTGGAGCTACGTCGAGCAGGGGCCGGAGACCTGGAAAGTGGAAATCCAAAAGAAAGGGGACTCGCGCCGGGGAGCGGAGGCCCTCGGGCACGGCCATGTCGAGCACCATCATTTCGAAAAGGCGACCGAGGTCTTGAAGCACGAGCACCGGGTGATCGAGCGGGTGCTTGCGGTCGTGCAAAAGCTCGCGGACACTTCGCGCCCGTTCGCCGCCGGCCCGTGGCAAAACGCGGTGGAGTTCATCCGCGGCTTCGCCGACCGTTGTCACCATCTGAAGGAGGAGCAGCTGCTCTTCCCCCTCCTGGAAAAGCACGGCATCCCTCGGGAAGGCGGGCCGATCGGCATGATGCTCATCGAGCACGAGGAAGGCCGCCGATACGTTCGGGCGATGGCCGAAGCCCTGGCGCTCGCGGAGACCGATCCGGAGGGTGCGAAAGGAGCGCTGGTTCAGAACGCCCGCGCCTACCTCCGGCTGCTCCGGGATCACATTCTCAAGGAGGACGAGATCCTCTTCAACATGGCCGACGGGAGCTTGACGGCGGAAGAGCAGAAACAGCTCGTGAGGGAGTTCGAGGAGCACGAGGAAAAGGAAGTCGGCGCGGGAGTGCACGAAAAGTACCTCACCCTGGTTCAAGAGCTGGAACGCGCTTGCGCTTGACCCCCTGGATTCCGCGGTTGTGATAGCGCGGGGAGCGCGGGGCAGCCCCTTTGCAGCAAAGCCGATGGGTTGGTGCCTCGGGGCGATCATCGGCCGGGCTGCCTCGATGAGAGCCGGTGCCCGGCAGCGACGGCTGGAGTCTTGCGGCACCAGGGCCTTGAGGTTTCACGTTTCCGCGTCTTTGCTGCTCCGGGGTCGCCCCGTGCGTTGGCGGCTCATCTGCGGAATCCGCGTTAACGAGTGCAATCCGCTGCTCGCTGCTCCCGCCCGGTTGCCGGTGGGATCATCGCGCCGGCGGCGGTCGAGCGTTTTCCCCCGTACCGGTTCCCCTTCGCTCCGCGCCTGACGCGCGCCCTCAGGTGAAGCAGAAGGCGGTCTGTGCTATATTCGGTCGGTCCGACAAGACCGACACGGATGAGGCTTCCGTCCCAATCGTTTCCCGACTACAGCTGGGCCAGAGAGCGGATGGTCCGCGAGCATGTCATTGGCCGGGGCATCGAGGACGCGCGCGTCGTGGCGGCCATGCGCAAGATCCCCCGCCACCTGTTCGTCGACGCCGCGCTTGCGGACCGCGCCTATGACGACCGCTCTCTGCCCATCGGCAGAGAGCAGACGATTTCTCAGCCGTTCATGGCCGCCTTCATGACAGCGGCGCTTCGTTTGGCTCCCGAGCAGAAGGTGCTCGAGGTCGGCACGGGGTCCGGCTATCAGACCGCGCTGCTTGCGGAGATGCTCGTCAACGTCTTCTCGGTCGAGAGCATCCCGTTCCTGGCGGCGCGGGCGCGTCGGCTTCTCGACCGCCTGGGCTATTTCAACGCGGCGATCCGCGTGGGCGACGGAACTCTGGGGTGGCCCGAGCACGCGCCCTACGACGCGATCGTCGTGACCGCGGCCGGTCCGGCGCCGCCCCGACCGTTGCTCGAGCAGCTCGCCGTCGGAGGCCGGATGGTGATTCCGCTGGGCGATCGCGACTCCCAGGAGCTGAAGCTGATCGTCCGGACGAGACTCGGCTTCAGACAGGAAAGCCTGGGGGAATGCCGGTTCGTCACGCTGCAGGGAAAATTCGGGTGGCGCGGCTGAGGCGGCCCGTCGGCTGTACCCTGGTCGCGGCGCTCGTGGCGTTTGCAGGGTGCGCTCCCCAGCTCCCGCGCGCGCCTTCGCCGGCGCGCGGAGGGATCTTCCACGTCGTTCGACCCGGCGAGACTCTCTACCGCATCGGCAAGGTCTACGACGTTCCCTTCGAGGAGCTGGCGCGCATCAATCGGATCCGCGATCCCGGGCACATCCGCGTCGGGCAGCGGCTCTTCATTCCGGGCGCCGCTCGGCAGCTCCCGGTGGAGGTCATCACGCCGGCAGAGCCCGCGAGCGCGCCGCCCGTGGACGCGGAACCCCTTTCCGCGCGCGATCGCTTTCTCTGGCCCGTGAACGGCACGATTCATTCCCATTACGGCCCGCGCGGCGCCAGCTTTCACGACGGCATCGATATCGCCGCTCCCGAAGGCACCCCCATCCGGGTCATCGCCGACGGCGTGGTGATCTACAGCGACCAGCTTCGCGGCTACGGCAACATCGTGATCGTGCGCCATGAGCGGGAAGTGGTGTCGGTTTACGCCCACAATCAAGTCAACCTGGCGCGCGAAGGTCAGCGGGTTTCCCGGGGAGAGGTCATCGCCCGCGTGGGGAGCACGGGACGGGTTTCCGGGCCGCACCTCCATTTCGAAATCCGCAGGAACAACTTCGCTCAGGATCCGCTCGTCTATCTGCCTCAGCCGTGCTGCGCCGCCGCGACCGACGGATCGTCCCCGGAAAGCTAGGCCGCTTGCTCGGGCACGAAGATCTATCGAGCTGCGGAGCGAAACGCGGGCCGGCTGCTCCCGCCGTTTGCAGTCCGTGCGGCGCGCATCTATAACCAATTGGATAGCGAAAAGCGGAGGGGAACGGAGGGGAACGACGTCATGAACGAGCTGTCGGCCTTGCGTACCGACGTGATTGGAAGCCTGCTGCGGCCTGCCTCTTTGAAACAGGCGCGCGCCGCCTACGACGAGGGGAAGATAAGCGCCGAGGAGCTGCGGGCGTGCGAGGACGAGGCGATCCGACAGGCGGTCCGCCTGCAGGAGGCGGCCGGGCTGGACGTGGTCACCGACGGCGAGTACCGCCGATTGAACTTTCAGGACAGTTTCGGCGAGTCCGTTACGGGATACGACGCCGGCAGGGCCACGCTCAGGTTCTACGAGAGACGCGTCGAGGGAAGCCGGCCGCTGCAACGGTGGGAGATTCCGGATCGCGGCGAAGAAAAGGGAGCCGCCGTGTCGCAGCGGCGGCCCGTGGTGGAGCGGTTGCGCCTGGCGAGGAACCGGCCGCTCGAAGAGTACCGATTCGTCAGCGCAGTGGCGTCCAGACCCGCGAAGGTGACGCTGATCGGCCCCGACCGGATCACACAGCGTTTCGACTGGCAGAGCTCGCGGGCGGTCTATCCCACCGTGGACGATTTCGTAGCCGACGTGGTGGCGATCGAGCGCGAGATGATTCGCGGCCTGGTGGAGGCCGGTTGCCGTTACATTCAGATTGACGCACCGAGCTATACCGCGTACGTCGACCCGCCGTCGCTCGAGGCGATGCGGGAGCGCGGCGAGGATCCCGAGATCAACTTCAGCCGCTCCCTGAGGGCCGACAATCGGGTGGTGGAGGGGTTCCCGGGGGTGACGTTCGGCATTCATCTATGCCGCGGCAACCAGCGCAGCATGTGGCACCGCGAAGGGAGTTACGACGCCATCGCCGAGCGGCTGCTGAACGAGCTCGCGCACGATCGTTTCCTGCTCGAGTACGATACGCCGCGCGCCGGCGGCTTCGAGCCGCTGCGCTTTCTGCCCAAGGGAAAAGTGGTCGTGCTCGGCCTGGTGAGCACCAAGGTGCCCCGCCTGGAGACCGTGGACGAGCTCAGGCGGCGCATCGACGAAGCCGCAAGGTACGTTCCGCTCGAGCAGCTCGCCGTCAGCCCGCAGTGCGGTTTTTCCTCCGACGTCGTCGGCAACCTGCTCAGCGAGGACGACCAGAAGCGCAAGCTGGAGCTGGTGGTCGAGACGGCACGGCAAGTCTGGAAATAGTTTCCGGATTGAAGAGCCGACCGGAAAGCATGAACCGCCGGTCTCTGTCTACGAATCAGCGGAGTTCGGTATTTCGTTGAGGCGCGGGGCAACCCCTTTGCAGCAAAGCCGATGGGTTGGTGCCTCGGGGCGATCATCGGCCGGGCTGCCTCGATGAGAGCCGGTGCCCGACGGGGACGGTCTGAGCCTCGAGGCTGCAGGGCCTTGAGGTTTCACGTTTCTGCGTCTTTGCTGCTCCGGGGCTGCCCCGTTTCGTCGGCACATCGATCGTTGAGGCGCGGGGCAACCCCTTTGCAGCAAAGCCGATGGGTTGGTGGCTCGGAGCGATCATCGGCCGGGCTGCCTCGATGAGAGCCGGTGCCCGGCAGCGACGGTAGGAGCCTTGCGGCACCAGGGCCTTGAGGTTTCACGTTTCTGCGTCTTTGCTGCTTCGGGGTTGCCCCGTGCGTTGGCGCACGTTGATGCGTCGGTGAGGTCGATCCCGGCGGGGCGGATGCGTACCTGGAGAGATCACTCTTCAGGAGAAAGGCGGGCAGAGCCCCGGACCGCGGTTTCGCTCTCCGGGTCGAACAGGTGCAGCTCGTCCGGATCGACGGCAAAGCCAGCGCACCCGCCGGAAGGCGGGGCGGAACGAGGCGCGCACGCGGCCGTGATCCACTGCCCGCCGACATCGGCATGAACCAGCGTTTCGGCGCCGAGCGGCTCGAGCAGGCGGACCTCTCCCGTGATGGGAGCGCGATTCCCTTCGGGCACCGGCCTGAGGTGCTCGGGCCTGACGCCGAGCTTGAGCATTCGGCCTTGCCAGGCGGAGAGGAACGAAAACTTCGCGCGCGGCAAACGCAGGTCGAGCCCTTTCGCCTCGAGGCGATACTCTCCGGCTGCCTCGATGACGCGCACCTCGAGGAAGTTCATCGCCGGCGAGCCGATGAATCCGGCGACGAAGAGGCTCCGCGGGGAGCGGTAAAGCTCCATCGGCCGGCCCTCCTGCACGACGGCTCCGCGGTTCATCACAACGATCCGGTCGCCCAGCGTCATCGCTTCCGTCTGGTCGTGCGTCACGTAGATCATGGTGGTCGACAGGCGGGCGTGAATCTGCTTGATCTCGGAGCGCATTCTGAGCCTGAGCTGGGCGTCGAGATTGCTGAGCGGCTCGTCGAACAGAAAGAGATCGGGCTTGCGGACCATCGCCCGTCCCATCGCCACCCTCTGTCTCTCGCCGCCCGAGAGAGCGGCCGGCTTTCGATCGAGCAGGGCGGCGAGCCCGAGCAGCTCCGCCGTTTCCCGTACGCGCCGGTCGATCTCCCGGCGATCGAGGGCGCGCAGTTTCAGGCCGAACGCCAGGTTCTCGTAAACCGTCATGTGCGGATAGAGAGCATAGCTCTGGAACACCATGGCGATGTTCCGGTCCCTCGGCGCCACCCCGTTCACCAGGCGGTCGCCGATGTAGATCTGTCCCGAGGTCGCCTCCTCGAGCCCGGCGATCAGGCGCAGAACCGTTGTCTTGCCGCAGCCCGACGGGCCCACCAGCACCGTGAGCTGCCGGTCGGGAATTTCCAGCGTGACGCGGTCGATCGCGCCGGTCCCGCCGTACCTTTTCGAAACCTCTTTCAGGAGTACGCCCGCCACGGATGCGTCTTACACCCTCGCAGCGGGGCATCGCAATGTTGTCCGCAGCAAGCTTTTGTGCTACCTGAACGGCATGGCGCACGATACCGAGAGCATCCGGCAGGCGATTCGAGACATACCGGACTTCCCGAAACCGGGGATCGTCTTCAGGGATATCACCCCGCTGCTGGGCGACGGGGCCCTGTTCGCCAGGACCATCGACATCCTAGCCGAACGCTACCGGTTCCAGGGCGTGGATACGGTCCTGGGCATCGAGTCACGGGGGTTCATCATCGGGGCGGCTCTGGCCTACAAGCTGGGGGCGGGCTTTTGCATCGTGCGCAAGCCGGGAAAACTGCCGTACGAGACCCACAGCGCCAGCTACGACCTGGAGTACGGCAAGGACACGTTGGAGATCCACGTGGACGCGATTCACCCGCGCTCCCGCGTGGTGATCGCGGACGATCTCATCGCGACCGGGGGCACGGCTGCGGCGACCGCCGAGCTGGTTTCCAGGCTCGGCGGGACGGTGGTGGAGTGCGCCTTCGTCATCGAGCTGTCGTTCTTGAAGGGAAGGGAGAAGCTCAAGCCTCACAGCGTCTACTCGATCGTCAGCTACGACTCCGAGTAGAGCCGGCTGCCGCCGCGGCGCGGCCGTTTCTTGACATCCCCCGGAGAGGGCCTGTAAGTTGGATGAGTTCCCGGCGAATGCCCGGAAAAGCGCTCAGGCTCCGCCGCGCCTCGCATGACGAGGTCTCCATTTTCACTCTGGAAAAGCGTGAATGAAAAGAATAGAAGAGATGAGCCTCTGGGAGCGACTCTATTTCCCGGAGGTGATCCGCGGTCTTTTCGTCACCGGATACCGTTTCTGGCGCAACCTCGTGATCCATGCCCTGCATCAGGTGGGCCTGGCGCGGGATCTCGAGGCGTCGATCACCGTGCAGTATCCGGACGAGCGGGCTCCGTACCCCGATACCTACCGGGGACGGCACCGGCTGACGCTGAAGGAAGACGGGACGGTCCAGTGCACGGCGTGCTTCCTCTGCGCCACGGCGTGCCCGGCGGAATGCATCTATATCGAGGCCGGAGAGTACCCCGAAAATCCGGTGGAGAAATTTCCGGTCCGCTACGAGATCGACACGCTGCGATGCATCTACTGCGGTTTTTGCGTGGAGGCCTGTCCCTGTGACGCCATCCGCATGGACTCCGGAACCCACCCAGGGAACCTGGGGTCGTCGCGGCGCGATTTCGTCGAGGACAAGGAAACGTTGATGCAGCGCTCGAGGGACCTGGCGGAGAAAGGCAAAGAAGGGCTCTACGAGCAGTACGTGAGACCGTACCGGCATGTCTGAGGCGCTTCGAGGGCCGGTCCCGGGAGACCGGCCGGCGAAACCCAAGGAGGAGCTTATGTCCAACTCGCAGAAGGAAACGAATTCCCTCGGAGGCGGCATTACGACCCGGCCGTTGCCCGCTTCGCGCAAGGTGTACGTTCAAAGCCCGTCGCGGCCCGACGTGAAAGTGGCGATGAGGGAGATCGTTCTGTCCGACACGCTCAACGGGCGCTCGGGCCCCGGCCGCGCCAACCCTCCGTTGATGGTTTACGATTCCTCGGGGCCCTATACCGATCCCGCCGTCGAGACCGACATCCGCAAGGGGCTCAGGCCGTTGCGCCTCGACTGGATCAAGGCCCGCGGCGACGTCGAGGAGCGGCCGGAGCCCAGCTACCGCCCCCCGGCGAACGGGTCGAGCGGGGATCGGGGAGAGCGATTCCCCGAGGCGTCGCGCCGTCCGGTGCTGCGCGCGAAGCCGGGCTGCAACGTCACGCAGATGCACTACGCGCGCAAGGGCATCATCACCCCGGAGATGGAGTACGTCGCGATCCGGGAAAACCTCGGCCGGCAGCAGGCGTTCGAGAACGGCACCGGGAAGCGCGGCGGCGAAAGCTTCGGCGCCTCGATCCCCAGGTTCGTCACCCCCGAGTTCGTGCGCGACGAGGTCGCCCGGGGACGGGCGATCATTCCGGCCAACATCAACCACCCCGAGAGCGAGCCGATGATCATCGGCCGGAATTTCCTGGTCAAGATCAACGCCAACATCGGCAATTCGGCGGTCGCCTCCTCGATCGAGGAGGAAGTGGAAAAGATGATCTGGGCCACGCGCTGGGGCTCCGACACGGTGATGGATCTTTCCACCGGCGACAACATCCACGAGACCCGCGAGTGGATCCTGCGCAACTCGCCGGTGCCGGTCGGCACGGTGCCGATCTATCAGGCGCTCGAAAAGGTCGGCGGCAAGGCCGAAGAGCTGACGTGGGAGATCTACCGGGACACGCTGATCGAGCAGGCGGAGCAGGGCGTGGACTATTTCACGATCCACGCCGGGGTGCTGTTGCGCTACATACCGCTCACCGCCAGGCGGGTGACCGGCATCGTATCGCGGGGCGGCTCGATTCTCGCGAAGTGGTGTCTGGCGCACCACAAGGAGAATTTCCTCTATACGCACTTCGAGGAGATCTGCGAGATCATGAAGGCCTATGACGTCGCTTTCTCGCTCGGCGACGGTTTGCGGCCGGGCTCCATCGCCGACGCCAACGACGAAGCGCAGTTCGCCGAGCTGGAAACCCTCGGCGAGCTGACGCGGATCGCGTGGAAGCACGACGTTCAGGTGATGATCGAAGGGCCGGGCCACGTGCCGATGCACCTGATCCGCGAGAACATGACCAAGCAGCTCGAGCTCTGCCACGAGGCACCGTTCTATACCCTCGGTCCGCTGACCACCGACATCGCGCCGGGCTACGACCACATCACCAGCGCCATCGGCGCCGCCATGATCGGCTGGTACGGGACGGCGATGCTCTGCTACGTCACGCCGAAGGAGCATCTCGGCCTTCCGGACAAAAAGGACGTGAAGGACGGCGTCATCGCCTACAAGATCGCCGCCCACGCGGCCGATCTGGCGAAGGGCCATCCCGGCGCTCAGCTGCGCGACGACGTGCTCAGCCAGGCGCGGTTCGAGTTCCGCTGGGAGGACCAGTTCAACCTGAGCCTCGACCCGGAGACGGCGCGGGCGTTTCACGACGAGACCCTCCCGGCCCAGGGAGCCAAGCTGGCGCACTTCTGCTCGATGTGCGGCCCGCACTTCTGCTCGATGAAGATCACGCAGGACGTGCGCGACTACGCGGCGGAGAAGGGGATCGACGAGCAGGCGGCTCTGGACGCCGGGATGAGAGAGAAGGCCGAGGAGTTCAGGAAAAGCGGGGCGAAGATCTACCGGGAGGTGACGCCCGACGTCGCCGAAGCGGGCGGGCTCAGCGCCGCGGCGAAGGAATGAGGCCGGCCGGTCGCGCGGCCGTGGGGGCGGGCTCGGGCCCGCCCTTTTTTTTGCCGTCGGGCCGCCCGGCGGCGCCGCGGCTCAAGCCCCCGTCAGCC
Source organism: Candidatus Zixiibacteriota bacterium (assembly GCA_035574315.1). Classification (NCBI taxonomy): domain Bacteria; kingdom Pseudomonadati; phylum Candidatus Zixiibacteriota; species Candidatus Zixiibacteriota bacterium. The sequence continues at coordinate 41,097 of DATLYW010000025.1, read as the reverse complement.
GGCGCAGCGCCTCGTTGTACTTTTCGCGGGTTTTACTCACGACCTCGGGGGGGAGCTCCGGCGCCGGCGGCTTCATGTCCCAGCCCAGGCTCAGCAAATAGTCGCGTACGTACTGCTTGTCGAAGCTGTCCGGGGTTTTCCCGGGCCGGTAGCCTTCGGCCGGCCAGAAGCGCGAGGAGTCCGGCGTCAGCAGCTCGTCGATCAGGATCAGGCGGTCGCCGTCGAGGCCGAACTCGAGCTTGGTGTCCGCGATGAGGATGCCCCTGGCCTCGGCCATCTCTCTTGCCCGGCGGTAGATCGCGATGCTCGTATCGCGAATCGCTCGCGCGAGCTCGACTCCGATCCGCTCGGCCATCTGGTCGAAGGTGATGTTGACGTCGTGCTCCCCGACCGGAGCTTTGGTCGAAGGCGTGAAGATCGGCTCTTCCAGGCGAGCGGCCTCCGGCAGCCCCGGCGGAAGCTCGACGCCGCAGACTCTCCCGGTCTCGCGGTATTCTTTCCAGCCGGAGCCGGCCAGATAGCCGCGGATGATGCATTCGACGGGCACCGGCTTCGCCTTCCGCACCAGCATCGCGCGCCCGTCCAGCCACTCCCGGTGCGGGCGGCAGGCCGGAGGGAAGTCGTCGGGACGGATGCTGATCATGTGGTGCGGAACGATGTCCTGCATCACGCCGAACCAGTAGGCCGAGAGGGCGGTGAGCACCCGGCCCTTGTCGGGGATCTCCGTCGGCAGAACGACGTCGAAGGCCGAAATCCGGTCCGTGGCGACCAGGAGCAAGCGGTCGCCGAAGTCGTAGATGTCCCTGACCTTGCCCCGGCCGAACAGGGTCAGGCCCGGCAGAGTGTCTTTTTCCATATTCTATCCGGGAGCTCGTAACTGCGTAGACATCGCGTCATGGCTCGTGTCGAGTTCAAGGGTTCAAAAGTTCAAGGGTTCAAGAGTTCAAAAGTTCAGGGGTTCAAGGGTTCAAGTGGGTTCAGGCCGTTGGATCGCTTCGCTCCGTTCGAGCCGCTGCCGTGCGGAGCGCCGCAGAAGACGCAACCGGACCCGTGACTCGGGACCTGGGGGACCGCGACGAACGGAAGCCCGCCCTAGAGGATCTCTTTCAGCGCCGCCTCGTTGAATCCCGTCAGCCGGGTCTTGCCTTTGATGATCACGGGCCGCTTGAGCAGGTTCTGGTCCTTGAGCATCAGCCGGATCGCTTCCTCCCTGGAAGGCGGCTTCTGCTTCATGTTCTTTTCGCGGTAGAGCGGCGTCCGCGGGTTCAAGAACTCCTCGATGGGCCCGTCGCCGATGATCTCGCGCAGCTCCCGCTCGGTCAGCGGGTTCCTGCCGTATTCCCTCTCCTCGAAATCGACCTTTCTGGCTTGCAAGAAACTTCTTGCTTTGCGGCACGTCGTTCACGTCGCCTTGTAGATGAACCTGAGCTTGCCGGCCATACCTGCTCCTCGCCTCCTCACTTGAAGAATTTCGCCACGCGGGCGAAGGCCTCGGGATGCACCTCGTTGCGCTTGGGATACCCTCCCGAGAGCGGCACCGTGGCGTCGATGATGGCCACCGCGTCGCCGAGCCATCCGCGGAAGCTCTGCACCTCGCGGATGATCTCGATGTCCTTGTCCCAGTGGACCCGGGTCGCCACCGCCCACATCACCTCACGCTCGTTGAAGACGTCGACGTCGTCGTCGACGATCACCGCCAGCTTGAGGTTGGGCATCTCCACGAACGCCTGCATGCCCGCCTTGTTGGGCTCGTTCTCGAACTCCTTCTTGATCGAGATGTAGCAGATGCAACGGCCCGCTCCGGACGGCGGCAGATGGACCGCCCGGACGCCCGGAATGTTCTTCCTGATCACGTTATAGACGCTGCCTTCCTTGGGGATGCTGCCGAGGTTCCAGTGGTCCATGTGGCCCGGCCAGAAATCCTCGACGATGGCGTCCTTGCGGGCCGTGATCGCCGTCACCTCGATGACCGGGACCTTCATCTCGACCTGATAGTACCCGAGGATCTCGCCGAAGGGATTCTGGCTGTCGCGAACCCCCGGCGGGATCTCGCCCTCGATGATCACCTCGGCGTCGGCGGGGACGAGAAACTTCTCGCCCCATGTCGTCGAGGGCGTAAGGCGCAGCGGTTCGCCGAGAAAGGCCGACGCGGTGAGGTAATCGTCGTTGCCGTAAGGCGTCATGCAGCAGGTCGAGAGAAAGAAGGCCGGATGGTGGCCCAGAATCACGATCACCGGCGCCCGCTCGTTGTGCTCCTCGTATTCCGTGGCGATGGCCTCGAGGTGGTGGTGCTTGTGGGCCGAAAAGCTCATGCGCCGCGGCTCGTAGTAGCGGTTCTTGGTGAAAGTGATGTCGTAGAAATCCGCGTTGAAGCCCTTCATCGCGCAGGCCATGGTGAGATAGGGGCCGACGTCATCCTTCTGGTGCATCGGAATCGGCAGCACCCGCAGATCGGCTTTGTCCCCCCGCAGCACGGTCTCTTTCACCGGCGCTTTTTCCGGAGCGATGACCTCGACGCTGCCCCGCTTGAGCTCGCGCCGGGCGACCTCCAGGCTGAGGTCCATCGGCGATTTGAGGTCTCCCATGTCGAGCGAATCGGCGACGAACTGGCGCGTCACCCAGGGGTTGTAGAACAGGGGAAACCGGGAAGGCTCGCCGTTGAGCGCCGGGACGTTCTCGAACAGCACCATCTTGGCCTCGTTGCGCAGGTCGAGGTGCTTGAGGTAGGCGATGGTCTCGTACTGGTTGCAGTCGATACGGTTCTTTTCCCGGATCACCGAGCCGGGGCGGTTCCTTTCTTCCTGCGCGATGAAAGTGTGAAGGTCTTTTGGCATAAGTCTCCTCTCGAGCGTGCCGCTTCGCGGCGAGTGAAAAGTTCAGGTTATAGTCGCTTCGCTGCCGTTCAGGCGGTTCGAGCCGTTCAACCGCTTCGCTCCGTTCAGGCCGCCGTCGTACGGAGCGCCGCGCAGACGCAAGCTTCCGGGCTCCGGACTCGGGATGCCGGGCGGCGAGATGCGCGAGATCTCGCCATTCGCAATCCGCAATCAACTTGAAAGCTGCTCACGGCTCGCTGCTGACTGACCGGAAACCTGAAGGCCGGCAACCGTTACTTCCGGCCCTCCCTGGGCTCTGCCCGCCGATGAACTCCCTAGTAACTAGATGAAGAGCCGGGCGAGTGCAAGGGGCTCGGTGGAACCGGAGACCACTCGAGACGCGGCCGGCGCGGCGGTCAGATCATGGTCTGGCCGCCGCAGACGTTGATTGCCTGCCCGGTGATGCCGCGAGCGAGGTCGGAAGCAACGTAGACAACGATCTCCGCGACCTCGCCGGCATCGAGGAAGCGCCTGATGGGCACGGCCGCGATCGCCTGTTTCTTGAACTCCTCCGGGGTGGTGCCGAGATACGCGGCGGTGTCCGCGATCCCCCGGGCGGCCATTTCGGTTTCGACCCAGCCGGGACAGATGGCGTTGACCGTGATGCCGCGGCCGACCAGCTCCAGGGCGAGCGCGCGCGTGAAGCCGATCAGGCCGTGCTTGGTCGCGCAGTAGGCCGCATAGCCCGCAACGCCGAATTTTCCCAGGACCGAGGAGATGTTGATGATCCGTCCTCCGGCGTGGTCCGGCATGTGCCTCAAGACCGCCTTGGTGACCCGGTAGGTCCCGGTGAGGTTGGTGTCGACGATGTCGGCCCAGCGGGTCTCGTCCGGATCGCTCATGAGCGTCATCCCGGAGACCCCCGCGTTGTTGACGAGAATGTGAACGGCGCCCCAGCGCTCGGCCACGGCGGCAACGCCGCGCTCGACCTCGCTCCTTTGCCGGATATCCATCGGGACGGCCATCGCCCGGCCGCCACTCCCGGAGACCTCGGCGACCGCCGACTCCAGACGGTTCAAGTTTCGTCCAGCGATGGCCACAAACGCTCCGTTTTTGGCCAAATTGATCCCGATCGCCTTCCCGATCCCGCTCCCGCCGCCCGTCACCAGAGCTACCTTGCCGCGTACCATGAGGCCCTCGAAGCCGCTGAAAGAGCCGTATAAGTAGCGGGTTTTTTGTGAAAAAGCAACGAGAGCCTGGGACATTGGCCGGGCGGCGCGAGAAGCGAAGCAGCGGCGGTCACGAGGCTGGTATCCTTCTTGCTCGCGGAGGCTTTGGTGAATTCGGTGGTGCGCAGACAGGCCATCGTTGCCCGGGCCGGCTCCTGCCGAGCGCGGCCAATGGGCCGTTGCCTCGCAGGCCGCCGGCCCATCCTCCCCGCGAGCGGGCTATCCGGCGCCCGGGGCAGAGCCGAAGCTTCACGTTCCCGTGCCCGCGCTCGCCGGTCTCGGCCCATGCCGGGTGGTGTCTGCGCAAAAATGAAGCCCCCGCAACGTTACAGGGGCCGTTAAACCGGCTTTACTGGGTTCTCGCGGGCGTAATAAAATGACCGAAACCGACTAGGAGCGTCTTCATGGACATCATGCAACTTCTGGCGTTCGGCGTCGAGCAGGACGCTTCCGATTGCCATATCAGCTCGGGAGAGCCGCCGCTTCTCCGCGTACGCGGCGACTTGAAGAAGCTCGACCATCCGCCGCTTACCAAGGAGCAGGTCCACGACCTCATCTACGACATCATGAACGACGCCCAGCGCAAGACGTTCGAGGAGACGCATGAGTGCGACTTCTCCTTCGAGCTGGGGTCGGTCGCGCGCTTCCGCGTCAACGTGTTCATGCAGCGCAAGGGCGAGGCCGCCGTCTTCCGGACGATTCCGACCAAGATCCTCACGCTCGAGGAGCTGGGCATGCCGCCCGTGCTGAAGCAGCTCTGCGACAAGGAAAAGGGGCTGATCCTGGTGACCGGGCCGACGGGATCCGGCAAATCGACGACGCTGGCGGCGATGATCGACTATCTCAACAACACCTTCGAAGGCCACATCCTCACCATCGAGGACCCGATCGAGTTCGTGCACCAGTCGAAGAAGTGCCTAGTCAACCAGCGCGAGCTGGGGCCGCACACGCATTCGTTCGCCAACGCGCTGCGCGCGGCCCTGCGCGAGGACCCCGACGTGATCCTGGTGGGCGAGATGCGCGACCTCGAGACCATCCAGCTCGCGCTCACCGCGGCGGAGACCGGCCACATCGTCTTCGGCACTCTGCACACCTCGAGCGCTCCCAAGACGGTCGACCGCGTCATCGACGTCTTTCCGCCGGCGCAGCAGGCCCAGATCCGGGCGCAGTTCGCCGAGTCGATCGAGGCGGTGATCACCCAGACGCTGCTCAAGAAAAAGTCCGGCGGTCGGGTGGCGGCGCTCGAGATCATGACCGGGACCACCGCTATCCGCAACCTGATCCGCGAGGGGAAGATCCATCAGATTCCCGGAACCATGCAGGTCAGCCAGAAGGACGGCATGCAGACGATGGACATGGCGCTGCAGGCGCTGGTTGCCAAAGGCGTGGTGACCAAGGAAGAGGCGCAATCCCGGAGCTCCAACCCCAACCTGTTCGCGTCCGCCGCGGGGGGCGTGGTGGGGGGCCGGCTCTAGCCTCTTCGCGGAGGCTGCCATGTTGATCGAGGATCTGCTCAAAACCATGGTGGATCACGACGCGTCGGACCTCTACCTCACGGTAGCCAAGCCCCCCATGTACCGCATCGACGGAAAAATCCGTCCGATCGGCGACAAACCCTTCACTCCTCAGGACATCGAGGTTCTCATCAAGTGCGTCATGAACGAGCGGCAGCTGAAGGAGTTCAACGAGACGATGGAGATGAACCTGGCGATCTCGCTCCCGGGGGTGAGCCGGTTCCGCGTGAACGCTTTCCGCCAGCGCAGCTCTTCGGGCATGGTGATCCGCCGCGTCAAGACCGAGGTCGCGTCGCTCGCGGACCTGGGGCTGCCGCCGGTCCTGGGCGACATCGTCATGTCCAAGCGCGGCCTGGTGCTGGTCGTGGGAGCCACCGGCTCGGGCAAATCGACCACGCTCGCCGCGATGATCGACCATCGCAACTCGACCGAGAACGACCACATCATCACGATCGAGGACCCGATCGAGTTCGTCCACCGGCACAAACAGTCGATCGTGACCCAGCGCGAGGTGGGGATGGACACCCACAGCTTCCACGCCGCGCTGCGCAACACGCTGCGCCAGGCGCCCGACGTGATCCTGATCGGCGAGATCCGCGACACCGAGACCATGGAGGCGGCGATCACCTTCGCGGAAACCGGCCATCTCTGCCTGGCCACGCTGCACTCGAACAACGCCAACCAGGCGATCGAGCGGATCCTGAACTTCTTCCCCTCCGAGCGGCACGCCCAGATCTACCTGCAGCTGTCCTTGAATCTGCGGGCGATCGTTTCCCAGCGCCTCGTGCCGTCCGTCGACGGCAAACGGGTCGCCGCCATGGAGATCCTGATCGACACGCCGCGGGTCCGGGATCTGATCCGGCGCGGAGAGGTGGAGCAGCTGAAGGAAGGGATGGAGCAGGGAATCCAGGAGGGGTGCCAGACGTTCGATCAGGCGCTGTTCATGCTCTACAAGGAGGGCAAGATCGACCTCGATCAGGCGCTGATCAACGCCGACAGCGCCAACAATCTCAGGCTGAAGATCAAGCTGGCGGGGCTGAAGGGCGGCGAGGACGCCGAGCAGCCGGCCGCGCGCCAGGAATCGGCGCGGCCGGAGCCGGCCAGGAACGCGCCGGTCTTTCGCCTGCGCACCTGAGGCAGGCGGCGCCGCCTCAGGTGAACCGGGAAAGCGGTTGAAACGATGGAGATCAAGGATTTCCTGCAGGTGATGGTCGAAAAAGACGCCTCGGACGTTTACCTGACCGTCGCGAGCCCGCCGGTGTACCGGATCGAGGGAGTCGCGCAGCCGATCGGGGAGACGAAGTTCAAGCCGGCCGACCTCGAGGCGCTGGCGAAAAGCGTCATGAGCGAGAACCAGTGGCGGGAGTTCGACACCAAGCACGAGATGGACCTGGTGCTGGTGCTTTCGATCCCGGACCTCAGCCGCTTCCGCGTCAACGTGCTGCGCCAGCGGGGCTCGGTGGCGATGGTGATCCGCCGGATCAAGTTCGACATCCGGACCATCGACGAGCTCGGGCTTCCCCCTGTGCTCAAGGATCTCGCGCTCAAGAAAAACGGGCTGATTCTCGTGGTCGGCGGCACGGGTTCGGGCAAATCGACCACGCTTGCGGCCATGATCGATCACCGAAACCAGTCGGGGCCGGGCCACATCGTGACCGTGGAGGACCCGATCGAGTTCGTGCACCGCCACAAGAAGTGCATCGTGACCCAGCGCGAGCTGGGCTTCGACACCCACTCGTTCGCCGAGGCGTTGAAGCACGCGGTGCGCCAGGCGCCGGACGTGATCCTGATCGGGGAGATCCGCGACCGGGAATCGATGGAAGCGGCGCTCACTTTCGCGGACACGGGCCACCTCTGCCTCGGCACGCTTCACTCGACCAACGCCAACCAGTCGTTCGAGCGCATCCTCAACTTCTTTCCCGCCGACCGCCACGCCCAGATCCTCATGCACCTGTCGCTCAACCTGCGGGCCATCGTCTCGCAGCGGCTGATACCGACGCCCGAGGGCAAGCGGGTGGCCGCCATCGAAGTCCTGGTGGACACGCCGCGCATCAAGGATCTGATCAAGCGCGGCGAGTTCGAAACGATCAAGGAGGCGATGGAGCAGGGCACACAGGAGGGATGCCAGACGTTCGACCAGGCGCTTTTTACGCTCTACAAGGAGGGAAAGATCACGCTGCAACAGGCGCTGATGAACGCGGACAGCGCCAACAATCTGCGACTGAAGATCAAGCTGGAAGGGTTGAAGGGGGACGACGCGCTCGACACGCTGCTCGACAGCCGCGAATCCGGCAAGGAGCGGCTGCAGATCCAGCGGGCGTCTTCCGAAGGCAGCACCTTCAAGCGGCTTTGATCCCGGACAGGGTCGGCCGGCGGTTCGCGAGAGCTTACCGGGCACGCTCGCAGCGCCCGACCGGCGCCAACGGCGGGCCAAAATATTTCTATTGACATATTCGCCGCTTAGGCGTAGATATCAAGCAAAACACATTTTTACTCCAGATTTGTAAGGCCTTGCGGCTGTGGAAGGGCCCGATCTAAACATTCGGGGAGATCGCATGGTACAAGTACAGGGGTACGCCCAGTCCTTGCGCGTCATAGGCCAGGCCTTGGAAATGCTTCACGTGCGGGCCTTCGAGATGGAGAACGACGGGGAGGATTTCCTCATCCGCGGCAGCGCCGGGGAACCGGAGCCTGCGGGGCAGGCGGCGCCGGCCGGCGCGCTCAAGTTCGTCTGGGGCCTCCTGCCGGGGCGCGAGGAGCAAAAGGCTGCGGAGCAGGCGCCGGTCTCGTTCACCCACCTCGATCTGCGCTACACGCCCAAAGATCTCGACCGGCTCGAAGGAGAGGGACAGGCGCGCAGAAGCACCGGCGAGGCGATGGCCGACGCCGCGAGCCTGTCGCAGCTGCTCCGAACCATCGGCGCCTACCTGGAACAGAAGCGCTGCCGCATGGTGAAGATCTCCCGCGACCGCGAGCAGTTCATCGTGCAGTATCAGACGCCCGCGGGGCAGCTCACGGAAGAGACGCTGTCGGTCGCCGGGCTATACGATTTCTGGGTCCGGATGTACATGAGAAGGGCGAATCGGGTCACCGCTTGACCCGCGAGCCCGATCGTCCTTTTTCCTCGGTCGTCATTTCGCCGGTCGCATGCCCCAGTCGCTCACGTACGCCCAGCTCCTCCGACCCATCGGCCAGGCGCTGGAAGCGCTCGGCGCCGAATCGTTCCGGCTCCAGGTGGATCGCGACGACTTCGTGATCCGCGGAAAGACCGCACCGAAGCCCGCCCCCGCCGCCGAATCGTCCAGGCCCAAGTCGCTGCGCGTGGTCTGGGAGCTGCTGCGCGGCGGGAAGCCCAAGGGGAATCAACCTCCGGCCGGCCCGTCGGCGGGCGCCTTCGAGGTGACCTACACTCCGGAGGACATCGCGTTCCTCGACGTCGAGGGGCAGTCCAGGCGGCGCAACCCGGAGCTCACGCCCGAGGCGCATTCGCTCTCGCAGATCCTGCGGGCGGTGGGAGCGTTCGTGGACGAGAAGAAGGGGAGGCTGGTCGCGATCCAGAAACAGGACCAGGCGATCTCGATCGAGTACGAGTCCGCGCTGAATCGAATGACGACGCAGGAGTTTACGGTATCGACCCTGTACGACTACTGGGTCCGCATGTACCTGAAGCGCAGCGGCCGCGCGACGGCCAGGAACCGCTAGTCAGGAACCCGACCTCTCGCCCTGGCTTCGAACGTCGAACCGCAAACTCCTTACTTGTTGTTGCCCGCCGAAAAAAGCCCCAGCAGCCGCGCGATCGGGTCGTAGTAGCGGTCGACCACGCGTTCCTTGAGGGGAATGATGGCGTTGTCCGTGATGTGGATGTGCTCGGGGCACACCTCCGTGCAGCATTTGGTGATGTTGCAATAACCCAATCCCGCCTTTTCCTTGATCAGCTCCATCCGGTCGTGGCTGTCGAGCGGATGCATCTCCAGCGCGGCCAGGCGCACGAACATCCTGGGGCCGGCGAAAGCCGGCTTGTTCTCTTCGTGGTCGCGGATCACGTGGCAGACGTTCTGGCAGAGGAAGCACTCGATGCACTTGTGGAACTCCTGAACCCGGTCGATGTCCTCCTGGAACATCCGCCGGGTTCCGTCCGGCTCCTTGGCCCGGGGCCGGAACGGCGGAATCCCCCTGGCCTTCTCGTAGTTGAACGAGACGTCGGTGACGAGATCGCGGATGATCGGGAAGGTCCGGATCGGGGCGACGGTGATCGTCTCGCCGGGCTGAAAGATGTTCATCCGGGTCATGCACATCAGCCGCGGCTTGCCGTTCACCTCGGCGCTGCACGAGCCGCATTTTCCCGCTTTGCAGTTCCAGCGCACCGCGAGATCGTTGGCCTGGGTCGCCTGGATCGCGTGGATCACGTCCAGAACCACCATGCCTTCGGCGGCGGGGACCCGGTAGTCCCTGAACTCGCCGCCTCGGGCGTCGCCGCGCCAGACCCGCATATGGACTTCTTGGGCAGCCATCGAGCTTACTCCTCGAGCAGTTTTTTGAGTTCTTCCGGCATTTCCGGTCGCGGCTCCTTCGAGACTGAAAGGCCGTCGCGTCCCTTGCGGATCACGATGTTGACCTTGCCGTATTCGGGATCGGTGGTCGGATAGTCGTCGCGCGTGTGGCCGCCCCGGCTTTCCTTCCTTTCCAGGGCCGCCACGGTGGCGGCCTCGGCGAAGGAGAGCATGGAGTGGAGGTCCAGGGCGAGATGCCACCCGGGATTGTACTGCCGGTGCCCCTCGACGCTCACCCGCTTGAGCCGTTGCTTCAGCTCCGCGATTTTCTCCAGCGCCTGCTTCAGCTCGGACTCGACGCGGATGATGCCGACGAGGTTCTGCATGCAGTCCTGCAGCTCGGCGTGCAGCGTGTAGGGGTTCTCGCCGCCCCGGCCGTCGAACGGAGCGAGCAGCTCCCGGGCGTAGGCTTCGATCTGATCGCCGTCGACCGAGAGATCGCCGTGGAACGACTTGGCGTACTCGGCGGCATAGAGCCCCGCGCGCCGTCCGAAAACCAGGAGGTCGGAAAGCGAGTTGCCCCCGAGCCGGTTCGCGCCGTGCAGGCCGGCGGCGACCTCTCCGGCGGCGAACAGCCCGGGAACCGTGGTCGCGGTCGAGTCGGCGTCGACGCGGACCCCGCCCATCGCGTAGTGGCAGGTCGGCCCGACTTCCATCGGCTCCTTGGTGATGTCGACGTCGGCCAGCTCCCTGAACTGGTGGTACATGGAAGGCAGCCGGCGCTTGATGTATTCGGCCGGCCGGCGCGACGCGATGTCGAGATAGACGCCGCCGTGCGGCGTGCCGCGCCCGGCCTTCACCTCGGCGTTGATGGCCCGGGCCACCTCGTCGCGCGGGAGGAGATCGGGGGTGCGCCGGTTGTTGCGCTTGTCCTCGTACCAGGCGTCGGCTTCCTCCTCGGTCTCGGCGGTCTCGGCCTTGAAGAATTCCGGGATGTAGCGGAACATGAAGCGCTCGCCTTTGATGTTCTTGAGGGTTCCCCCGTCGCCGCGCACGCCCTCGGTGACCAGGATGCCCCGGACGCTCGGCGGCCATACCATCCCGGTCGGATGGAACTGAATGAACTCCATGTCCATGAGGTCCGCCCCGGCGTCGAGCGCCATGGCGACGCCGTCGCCGGTGTATTCCCAGGAGTTCGAGGTGATCTTCCACGCCTTGCCGCCGCCGCCGGTGGCCAGCACGACGGCTTTCGACTTGAAGACGACGAACTTGCCGCTCTCGCGCCAGTAGCCGAAAGCGCCCGCCACCCGCCCGCCGCTCTTGAGCAGCCGCTGGACGTTGCACTCCATGTAGACGTCGATTCCCTTGTGAACCGCGTGGTGCTGCAGCGTTCGGATCATCTCCAGCCCGGTGCGGTCGCCGACGTGGGCGAGCCGGGCGTAGCGATGGCCGCCGAAGTCGCGTTGCAGGATCAGGCCGTCCCTGGTGCGGTCGAACAACGCACCCCACTCCTCCAGCTCCAGCACCCGGTCCGGAGCCTCCTGAGCGTGGATCTGCGCCATCCGCCAGTTGTTCAGCAGCTTGCCGCCGCGCATCGTGTCGCGGAAATGGACTTTCCAGTTGTCCTCGGGATAGACGTTGCCCATCGCGGCGGCGATCCCGCCTTCGGCCATGACCGTGTGAGCCTTGCCGAGCAGCGACTTGCAGATCAGCGCGGTCCTGGCCCCCTGCGCGGAGGCCTCGATAGCCGCCCGCAGCCCGGCCCCGCCGGCGCCGATCACGATGACGTCGTATTCGTGGGTTTCGTACTTGTCCTCGGCAGCCATCAGAAAAACCTCACATCCTGGATCACGCCCATCGACACCAGCCGCACGTAGAGATCCGCCAGGGCGACCCAGATCAGGCTGACCCACGCGTACTCCATGTGGCGCTCGTTCAATCGACTGACCGCCGTCCATATCCGATAGCGGCCGGGAGAGGAGTGGAACGAGTTCAGGTAACCGCCGCAGACGTGCCGGCAGGAGTTGCAGGAAAAACTGAACAGCGACAGCAAGGCGGCGTTGATCAGCAGCACGAGCGTGCCGACGCCGGCGCCGAAGCCGTCCGGAAAGCGGAACGCCAGGATCACGTCCCACCAGAGAAAGGCGAGGATCACCAGCGAGAGATAAAAAAAGAAGCGGTGCGAGTTCTGCAGGGTCAGCGGGAAACGGGTTTCGCCGGTGTAGCTCCTGGCGGCGTCGCGCACCGCGCACGCGGGAGGGAGTTGAAAGAAAGACCGGTAGTAGGCCTTGCGGTAGTAATAGCAGGTGGCGCGAAAGCCGCCCGGGATCCACAGGATCAGGAAAGCTGGCGATAGATTCCACCACGAGCCGAACAGCGGCAGCGTCACATGCGTGCAGTTCGCGGCGAGGCAGGGCGAATAGAAGGGCGAGAGATAAGGCTCGGCGTAGTAGTGCGCGTTCTGCAGGGCGGCCCAGGTGGCGTAAACCACGAACCCGCCCAGGCCGATAACGACCGCGAGCGGCTCCACCCACCAGGCGTCCGTGCGCAGCGTTCGGTACTGTTCCAGTCCCACACTCTTTCCGTTCACGACGATACCTCTCCGCGGCAGAATCAGTTGCTTTGCGTTTTGTTCCTATACGGCGGCGGCTTCGCTGTCAACCTTTGCAGCCTCCACAGTCGCAGGGACGCACCCGGACGAGAATCTCGTTCGGGCTGGAAATCGACCGACAGTAACAGTTTCTGGTTTTTATTGAACCTGACTGAATCCTCAGCTTCCGAACGGGTAACCGTTTCCGTTCGCCCAGCCCCGGACTTCGGACTCGGGGCCCCGGGAGCTGGGCTTAACAAAATTCGTCCGGCCGCACAGTGAGTCGAGGAGCTGCGCTCCGGCCCGGCTCCCGAGCGACCGTCCGGACTCCGAAGCAAACTCCAACTGGCTGAAATAGCGCCACTTTCCCGAATCCCTCCTCCAGGCCCGCCGTGGTCCGGTTTTTGTAGCAGCAAGGCTCGATGAGCCTGCCCGTTGTCGCCGCAGTTTTCCGCGAAGGCACCGCCTCGAGCCTGGGGCTTCGCCAGCTTCTCTTCGGGAAGATGCGCCCTGCGGGCGAAGACCGCAGGCGCGACCTGACCTCGATTCAATGGTTCGTGGCGATCGCCAGCTCTTATCTTTTCCTGGCCCGGGAAGGCCGACTGCACCATCCCGGCGATCTGGCCCTCGTGCTGACTGCTCTCGGCACGGCACTCGTTTTCACCCGCCTGCCGGACGCGGTCTTTCGTCATCCGTATTTCCTCAACGCCATGGTCCTCGTCGATACGCTGCTCTTTTTTGCAGCGATCGTCATCAACCAGCAGAGCCCCTGGGACCTCTGCCTGGTGTTTTTCGTCGGGGTTCTGATAGCGGCGATCGGCGAGAGCCTGATCCAGACCGTTCTCGGATCGCTGGCGCTGGGAGTCGCTTCCGTTCTTCTCGTTCCGCTCTCCGGCAGGGGAGAGCTCGCGTTCGACGCGGAAAATCTGCTGCGGTTGCCGCTCCTCTTCGGCGCCTCGGTGCTCTACGGCTACCTGGCCGAGCAGGCGAAGGCCGAGAGCCAGAGAGCCGCCCGGGCCGAGGAGTCGCGCCGGCAGCAGATCGAGATCAAGAACCGCTTCTTTTCGCACATCTCGCACGAGCTGCGGACGCCGCTGGCCGCCGTTCATCAGTTCATCACGATCCTCATGGACGGAATTCCGGGAGAGCTCAAGCGCGAGCAGCGCGAATATCTCGAGATCGCGCTGAAAAACGTCAGGCAGCTCCAGGGAATGGTCGGGGACCTGCTCGAAGCGGCGCGCGCCGAAGACGGCAAGATCGTCGTGGAGCCCCGGCCGGTCGATCTCCGCTCCGTCATCGGCGACCTGCGGGCGGAGCTCCAGCCGGCGGCGGCGGAAAAGTCCGTCGCCCTGTCGGCGGAGGTCGCGGACGGCCTGCCGCCCGTGCTCGCCGACCCGCGGCGCGTCAGGCAGATCCTTTCCAATCTCGTCGACAACGGGGTGAAGTTCACTCCCCCCGGAGGGCGGGTAGCGATCCGCGCGCGGCGACCGCACGCGGCCGCGGATTTCGTTCAGGTTTCGGTATCCGACACGGGGTGCGGCATCGCCCCGGAAGCCCTGAACAGGATTTTCGATCGGCTCTATCAGGAGGAGCGGACGGCGCAGGCCAACCGGCGCGGCCTCGGCCTCGGCCTGTACATCTGCAGGGAACTGGTGGCGCGCCACGGCGGGCGCATCTGGGTTGAGAGCGAGATCGGAAAAGGAAGCGCATTCCATTTCACCTTGCCGGTAGTGCCGGCGCAGAAGCCGGCCGGTCCGGGCGTCCATCCGGCCCCGGCCGATCGCGAAACGGAGAAAACATGAAGAGGAAAAAAATCCTGGTGGTCGACGACGACAAGGACCTGCTGCTGGCGCTGCACATCCGGCTGACGGCGCGCGGCTACATGACCTTTTGCGCGCCGGACGCGAACTGGGCGATCCAGATGGCCGTCCAGGAAAAACCCGACCTCATCCTTCTGGATCTCGGACTTCCGGATCAAAACGGCTTTGCCGTCATCGAGGCGCTGAAGCGCCTGAATTCGGGAAACATCCCGATCATCGTGGTCAGCGCGCGGCCGCGCGAGCTTTACGAGGAGCCGTCGCTGCTCGCGGGCGCCGTGGAGTACTTCGAGAAGCCGTTCGATAACGCGGAGCTGATCCGCGCGATTCAAAGCGTCCTCAACGGGTCGTACACCGCGGCATTGTCCTGAACGCGGACTCTGCGGTTGCGGTCAGGCCGGCAGGCGGCGAATCCCACCGCAGTAAGGCGAGTCCGCGGCAGATCAGGAACGGCGTCGCAACGGGCCGGTCATGCGGAGCGGATCGAGGAGCCTTTCCAGCTCGTCGTCGGGGAGGACGCGGCGGGCGCGGGCGACCTCGCGCACGGTCTTGCCGGTCTCGTATGCCTCCCGGGCGATCCGCGCCGCGGCATCGTAGCCGATGGCCGGAGCCAGAGCGGTCGCCATCGCCGGGCTTTGCTCCGCGAGCGCGCGGCAGCGCTCGCGGTTGGCCGCAATCCCTGCCACGCATTTGTCGGTCAGAACCCTGACCGCGTTCGCCGTGAACTCGATCGCTTCCTGCAGCCGCAGCGCCATGATCGGCATCATCACGTTCAGCTCGAAATTTCCCGACTGCCCGCAAAGCGCAATCGTCGCGTCGCAACCGATCACGTGCGCGCAGACCTGCAGGACCGATTCGCAAACCACCGGATTGACCTTGCCCGGCATGATGGAGGACCCGGGTTGGGTCTCCGGAAGCACGATCTCGCCGATGGCGCCGCGGGGTCCCGAGGCGAGCCACCTGAGGTCGTTGGCGATCTTGGTCAGGCTGACCGCGAGGGTCCGCAGGCTCGCGCTGGCGTGGACGACCGCGTCCCGCGCGCCCTGGGCTTCGAAGTGATCGGACGCCTCGCGGAAGGCCAGGCCGGTCGCCGCGGCGATTTTCCGGATCACCCGGGCGGGAAACTCCGGGTGGCAGTTGATGCCCGTGCCGACCGCCGTGCCACCGAGAGCCAGCTCCTCCAGCCCGCGGGCCGCGGCTTCCACACGCTCGGCCGCCAGCTCGATCTGGCGCGCGTACCCGCCGAATTCCTGCCCCAGCCGGACCGGCGTGGCGTCCGCGAGATGCGTCCGCCCGAGCTTGACCACGTCGTCGAATTCGTCCGCCTTCCGCGCCAGCGCCGCGCGCAGGGCGGCGAGCGCGGGAAGCAGCTCGCCCCGGATCGCCCCGAGCGCCGCGACGTGCATCGCGCTGGGGATCACGTCGTTGCTGGACTGGCCGAGGTTGACGTGGTCGTTGGGATGGACCGCCTTGGCGCCGCGCGGCTTGCCGAGAATTTCCGCCGCGCGATTGGCGATGACCTCGTTGGCGTTCATGTTGGTCGAGGTTCCCGACCCGGTCTGGAAGATGTCGACGACGAATTCGCGGTCGTGCCTGCCGTCCATGATTTCCCGGGCGGCGGCGCAGATGGCCCTTGCGACGTCGGGCGCGAGAAGCCCCAGCTCCTCGTTGGTCTCCGCCGCCGCGTGCTTGATGAGCGCGAGCGCGCGGATGAAGCTCTTCGGAAAGCCGATGCCGCTGATGGGAAAATTTTCGACCGCACGCTGCGTCTGCGCGCCGTAGTAGGCGCGCTCGGGGACTCTGACCTCGCCCATCGAGTCGGTCTCGATCCGGTATTTTTCGGCCATCGCAGCCTCCTTCGATTCACGGGTTTGTTCAAGCGGTTCGGGCCGTTCAAGCCGTCGCCGAGCAGAGCGCGGCTCAAACGCAGGTTTCCGGAACCCGGGCTCGCGCCGCCGCGTTGCGCGCCGATCGAACGGGGCACCGGTTCCAGTAGACTATTTTCAGCGCAGGATGTGCAAGGGCGGAGGCGGGCGAAAGACGAACGGTGTGATCGCGCCGCGCGTCAATGCAGGACCGGACCGTGCAGGGACTCGACGCGGTCCTTCCCTTTGCGCTTTGCGATGTAGAGCGCCCGGTCGGCGTCGTGGTCGAGCACCGGCGGATCCCCGGCGGCCAGGGAACGGCAGCTCGCCCCGATGCTCACGGTCACGAGCAACAACCCCTGCGGAGTCTGGAGAGGCGTTTGCTTGATCGCCAGGCGGATCCGGTCCGCGAGCGCAACCGCGTCGGCAAGACGGGTCTCGGGGAGAATCACGGCGAACTCTTCGCCGCCGTAGCGGGCGGCGAAGTCCCCCTGCCGGACGGCGTCCCGCAACGTCCCGGCGACCAGACGCAGCACGCGGTCGCCCCAGTCGTGCCCGAAGGCGTCGTTCACGGCCTTGAAGTTGTCGATGTCGAGCATCAGCAGGGAAAGCGAGCGGCCGTAGCGCGCCGCCCGCGCCTGCTCCTCCTTGATCCTCTCGTCGAAAGCCTTCCGGTTGGGCAAACCGGTCAGGAAATCCCGGCGCGCCTCGAGCTCGGCCTGCTGGCGCGCCGCCCGTTCGGTATGAATGAGCTGAGTGAAATAGCCGTAGAAGACCGACGCGCAAAAGAGGAACGGCACCCGTAGCAGCAGCTCGGCATCCCGGCGCTCCGCGAGGAAAAGGAGCGAGCCGTAGACGGCGGAAATCAGCGCGGCAAAAGCGAGCGAGTAGCGGATGTCCTGCCAGAACGCAGCGATGATGATGACCAGAAAATAGAGGAGATAGAGGTCGGTTCCCAGGTTTCCCGTCACGATCAGGGAAAAGCTCAGCGCCAGCGTGTCGAACACGATCAAGGTTCCGGTGAACCACTGGGCCGACAGCAGGCCGTCGCGGGCGACGTAGAGGAGGGCGTTGCTCGCGACGTGCAGGAGAACCCAGGCCCGGATCAGCTCCCGCCCGGGAATCGGATTGCTCGCCGAGAGCAGCAGCGAAGAAGAGGCGAAGATCACCACCCACCGCAGCAAGACGATGCTGCGGTTCCTGGAAACCGTAAAGAGGTTGTCGGAAACCTCGGTCAGGCAGTGAAGGCCGGCAAGTCCCTTCATTTTCCCGGAAAACCGGCGGCGCGTCGCCCGGCTCGGCGGGCCGCCGCCTCGGCTCTCGCAGGAAAAGCACTCGGCATGCCAGGCCGAATAGCGGCCCAAGTCCTCGATCTCACGGCGAAAAGAGGTGGCCGGAAAAATCGCGAAGAATCCCGTCGCGGCACGTTTGGGCGGATTTGGACAATAATGCGCCGCTTGCGGGCGGGAATGATCTTCGACCGGCTCAGGACGCAGGGGGCTTTCCGGCCGGCCTTTGCGGAATCGTGAGGGTGAACGTCGAGCCCTGGCCGTAGCGGCTTTCGGCGGAGATCGCGCCGCCCAGGAGAGAGGCGAGCTTTTGCGACAGATAGAGCCCGAGGCCGGTTCCCTCGTGACGTCGCCGCAAGCTCGCGTCGACCTGCGAAAAAGGCAGGAACAGCTTCTTCATCTGCTCGGGGGCGATGCCGATGCCGGTATCGGAGACGGCGATCTGAAGCCGTCCGCCGGCCGCTGCCCGGCAGCGGATGCAGACCTCGCCGCGCTCGGTGAATTTCACGGCGTTGCCGGCGAGGTTGAGAAGGACCTGGAGCAGTCTGGTCCGGTCGCTCGTGACGGCGGGGCAGCCGGGTTCCACCTCTCGTATCAGCCTCAGGCCCTTGGCGGCGATCGCGGGGGCGAGGTTTCCCTCGACCTCCGCCAGCACTTCATCTATCGTGAACTCGCTGAGGACCAGTTCCATCCGGCCCGCTTCGATCCGGGAGAGGTCCAGAACGTCGTTGATGAGCGCCAGCAGATGGCGGGCGCTCGTCAGTATATCGTTCAGGTACTCGCGATGTCGCGACGAAATCTTTCCCACCTTGCCGTCGTACATGAGCTGGCTGAAGCCGATGATGGCGTTGAGCGGCGTGCGCAGCTCGTGCGACATGTTGGCCAGGAACTCCGACTTCATGCGGTCGAGGTCGCGAAGCCGGGCGTTGACCTCGGCCAGCTCCGCGGTGCGCTGGGCGACCTTGCGCTCGAGCAGGTCGTGCGACCGCTGCAGCAGCTCCTCCGCCTCCTTGCGCTCGGTGATGTCGAGCACGACGCCCTCCACGCGCACCGGCCGGCCGCTGTCGTCGTAATGGGCGCAACCTCTGGACGCCAGCCAGCGGGTCGTGCCGTCGAGCCGGCGTACGCGGAACTCGGCACCATAATGAGCGCGCTCTTCGATGGCCCGGGTCACGGCGGCTTCGACAAGATCGCGGTCGTCGGGATGGATCGCGCCGAGGAAGCGCTCGTAGCTCGCCGCAGTGTCCGGCGCGATGCCGAGCATTCGCCGGCACCGCTCGCTCCAGATCACCTCGCCGGTCAAAAGGTTCCGGTGCCAGGTGCCCATGTCAGCGCCGTCCAGCGCCAGGCGCAGCCGCTCCTCGCTCAGGCGCAACTGCTCCTCGGCCAGCAGCCGTTCTCTTTCCGCGCGCGCCCTGTCGATGGCCGCTGCCAGCACGTGCGGCAGGCGCCGGATGCCGTTCGGACTTTTGATCACGTAATCGGCGGCGCCACGCTGCAGCGCCTCGACCGCGACTTCCTCTGAACCGCTCCCGGTGAGGATAACGACGGGCAGCCCCGGACGGTCGGCCCGCATCTGATCGATGACTTCAAGGCCTCCGAGGCCGAGGATGCTGATGTCGCTCAAAACCACGTCGTAGCCGCCGCCGGCGAGACAGGCCTCGAACTCAGCGGCGGAACCCGCTTCGGTAACCTCGAATTCGCCGGATTCTTTTTCGAGCAAATCCTTGACCAGCGCACGATCCAGCGGATCGTCATCGATATACAGGACCCGAATCATATCCGTGCAGCCTCCGGACCCTGGCGAGTTCGGCGAGTGTCAGTTGACGTCGGACGATCGCTGCGAAGCGCAAAAGTCGCGCGGGCAGATGGTGGTTGGTCGCTATCGACGGTGCGTGCCGGCTGAAAACAAAAGCCCGGCCCGATGGCACGCCTCGAACCGAGCTTCCTTTGTGGTTCAGCTTGAAAATTACATTTGATTATCATATATGCCTGAAGTGTCAAGGCTCGACGAATCTAAGAGGACGGTCCCGAGCGCACGGCTGAAAGAGAAGATCCGACGGCGGACCGGCTTTCACGCAGCACCCGTCGGTCCGCCCGACGGGATCCGCACCGTGAACGTCGAGCCTTTGCCCGGCGCGCTCTCTACCGCGACCGTTCCGCCGAGGAGAGCGGTGAACTTCTTGACGATGTGGAGGCCCAGCCCCGCCCCTTCGTAGCTGCGCGTGGTCGAGCTGTCGAGCTGGTGAAACATGTCGAAGATCTCCGAAAGGCTTTCCTCGGGAACGCCGATGCCGGTGTCTTTCACCGAGAATTCCACGTACGGCGCGGTTCCCGCCCCGCCCCCGGGCGCCGCCGAGACCGTCACGCTGCCGCTGTCGGTGAACTTCAGGGCGTTGGCGATGAGGTTGCGAAGGATCTGAGCCAGCCGCAACCGGTCGGTCCGCAGGGGCGGAAGCCCGGGCGAAATCCGCCAGATCAACCGCACCGGCTTTTGCTGCGGGACATCGACGGCGAGCTTCAGCTCTTCCATGAGTCGCTCGACGTCGACGGGCCCGAGATCGAGGACGATGTCGCCGGACTCGAGGCGGACGGCCTCCATGATGCTGTTGATCATGCGAAGCAGCTCGTTCGCCTGAAACTCGATCTTCTTCAGCGCGGCGCCGTGGGCCTCGTCGCCCGATCGCATGAGATCGTCCCGGACGACGGAGGCATATCCCAGGATGATGTTCAGCGGCGTCTTCAGCTCGTGCGACATCACGCCGAGAAACTCGCTCTTGACGCGGTTGGACCGTTCCAGCTCCTTCACCTGCTCCTTCACCTGGTCGTAGAGCCGGGCTTTCTGGATCGCCAGGCCGGTCTGGCTGCCGATCGCCTCGAGCAGGCGGATCTCCTTTTCCTGCATGGCCCGCGGCGACCGCGAGCCGAGGAGCATGATCCCGAGGACCTCGTCTTCGGCCGAGATCGGGACGAGGACCGCCGAGCGGGCCTCTTCCAGCTTCAGCGAGCTCAGGCCGTCATGCGCGGTGAGGTCTTCCACGACGAGCGTTTTCTTGGTTTGCAGCACGCGGTAGAGCGTGGGCTTCCGGCCAGCGCCAGCCGGCTCCAACAGCCGGTCATGGATATTGCCGGAATTCCGATAGCCATGGTGCGCGGCAACTTCCATCCGTTTGCCCGCGGGGTCCAGCAACCGGATCAATCCCAGGTCGAACGCGCCCGCCGAAAGCGTCTTCTGCAGGATCAGGTTCAGGATAGGCTTCAGCTCGAGCGTGTTCAGGATACCGCGGTTGATTTCATGGAGGGTCTGAAGCTCCCGGTACGAAGACCGGACGGCCTCGTCGGCGCGGCGCTGCTCGGTAACGTCTTCCGCGACGCCGGCAACCCGGTAGACCGCTCCCGACCCGTCATGGATCGGAAACGCCCGGTCGCGCACCCAGCGAACGGAGCCGTCGGGGCGCACGACGCGGTACTCCTCGTCGTATGCCTCGCCGCGCCCGGCGCCGAGGGTGGCCGCCTCGACCCGGGGGCGGTCTTCCGGATGGATCGCGTCCATCCAGGAGGCCGGGGCGTCGTAAAGCGCTTCCCGGGTCCGCCCCCAGATCGACTCGTACGCGGGACTGACGTAGATCATGTCGCTTCGGTCGCGATTGGTGAGCCAGAAGACCTCCCGGATGTTGTCGGTGAGCTGGCGCAGGTTCTCCTCGCTCTCCTGCAACAGCCGTTCGGTATTTTTTCGATCGGTCACGTCGCGCGAGTTGATGATGACACCCCGGAACGCTCCCGGGCCGGCCAGTCTCTTGCCGATTGTTTCGAGGTAGCGCCACGAGCCGTCTTTGTGCAAGACGCGGAAACCGGACCGCAAGCCGTTATCGTCGGCGGAGGCGACGGCGAAAGCCTGCCGAGCGCGCTCGGCGTCCTCGGGGTGAACGAAATCGAAGACGCTTCTGCCGCAGAGCTCCTGCGGCAGGTAGCCGAGCACCCGCTGCGCCGAGGGGCTCTGATAGCGTATGGTTCTGTCCCGGTCGAGCACCGTGATCAGGTCCATCGCGTTTTCGATCAGCGCCCGGAAATACCGTTCGCGCTCCGCCAGCATCGCCTCGGCCCGCGCCCGCTCGGCGCGGTCGCGCAGCGCCAGAATTCCAGAGGAGACGTCGGATGCCAGATTGGCCAGCAGCTGGATCTCTTCGGCGTCGAAAGCGTCCGGCTCTCCGGCGTAGATGTTCAGGGCCCCGAAGACCCTTTCTCCGGCGGTCAAGGGCAGGGCTATGGAAGAGGCGAAGCCCCGGGCCAGCGCCTGCTCGCGCCAAGGAGCGAAGCTGGGATCTTCGGCGATATGACGGGCGATCGCGGGCTTGCCGGTGCGGATCGCCGTCCCGGTCGGACCCAGGGACGCGGCGTCTTCTCCCCAGTGAACGGAAATGGCTCCTATGTAGTCCTCTCCTCGACCCGCGCGCGCCACGGGCCGCACGGTTTTCTCGCCGTCCTCTTCCGCGAAGCCGATCCAGGCGAGCTGGTACCCGGCTTCCACGACCAGGCGGCAGACCTCGTGCAAAAAGTCGTTTTCTCCGGCGGCGCGCGGGAGCGCTTCGTTGCAGCGGCTGAGCATGTAGAGCATGCGGTTGGAGCGGCGCAGGGCTTCGCCCGTCCGGTGCCGTTCCATCCAGCCGGCGAGGATATTGGCCGCCGCTTCGACGAAATGGACGTCGTCCTCCGTAAAGGCCCGGGGCCTCGAAGCGTAAGCGGCGATCGCGCCGCACGGTCCCCGTTCGCCGGGAACGGGCACGGCGAGCCCGCTGACCACGCCCTGATCTCGGAAAAGGGCGCCGCCCTCGAAGCGGCTCTCGGAGCGGAAATCGCGAACGATCACCGGCCTCCTGGCGGCGAGCGTGTACACGACGTGACTGTCGGCGGCGGATGCGCCGGAATTTTCCGGCCAGCCCGCGCCGGCTCGGAGCGCCAGGCGGGACCCGGAGAGAATCTCGAAGATGGCAGCGCGCTTTAGACCCAGCCCCTCCGCGACGTAACCGGCGGTTTCCCGGAGCAACGTCTCGAGAGAGTCCGATCTCAGGGCGATCTGCCCGAGCCTCGCGATCGCGGCCCGTCGCCGGCGCGCTTGCAGGCCGCGCCGAGGGCCTGCCGGCGAGCCTGTCTTGTGGCCGACGCGGCTCATGAGAACGACCTCCGGGCGGGCCCTGTCCGCCGTCCCGGGCGCCCGGCCCTGTGCCTTGAAGAGGGAGAGCGTGTCGGAAAGGTTCGCATGAAGGCTCGAGCGCTCTCACGACACCCGGCGTGCCGGCGCGGGCGGGCCTTCGCTCGCGGCGGCTGCGCTTCCGAGGGGCACCGTGAACGAAAACGTGGCGCCTTCGCCGGGTCGGCTTTCGGCACGGATGCGGCCGCCGTGGGCCTCGACGATCATTTTGCAGATGACCAGTCCCAGGCCCGTCCCCTTGTGCTTCGAGGCCTTTCCGCTCGCGGTTTGTCTGTACTTCTCGAACAGCGCGCTCATTTCCTCGGCAGGGATCCCGACGCCGTTGTCCCGAACCCAGAATTCGACTTCGGCCGGCCTGCTCGCGGCACCGATCTCGATCCTCCCTCCAGCGGGGGTGAACTTCACGGCGTTGTCGAGAAGGTTCATCAATACCTGCTCGAGGCGGCGGGCGTCGACCCGCAGCCTCGGGAGCTGAGCGTCGACGGCCTTGCGAAGTTCGATGGCCTTCTCCCGAGCGCGCAGGCGGCAGGTATCCAGGGCCCGGTCGATCATGCTTTCGGGTTCCGTCTCCTCCAGGGCAAGCTCCATGCGGCCCGATTCGAGCTTCGAGAGGTCGAGAAAGTCGTTCACCAGGCTCACCAGCTGCCGCGCCGTCTCCGTCGATTTCGTGAGCCAGCGCTTCTGCTCGTCGGTGACCGGGCCGAAGACCCCGTCGGCCATCAATTCGCTCACGCCCATGACCTGATTGAGGGGCGAGCGCAGGTCGTGGGCGATCATCGCGGTGAAATCGGCCAGAGCGCTCTGCGCGCGCTCGCGGGCGGCGATCTCGTTCCTGAGCATCTCGTTGGCCGCTTCGAGCTGGCGCGCGCGCTCGCGAGCGATCTGGAAAACGTGAGCGAGCAGGGCGAGGAGCGCCGTCACGACGAAGCCGGTGACCAGCACCAGCCGATCGAGGCCCGAGCGGATCTCGGCGAGCCACTCGGGCGTGGGCCAGACGCGTATGGTCCAGGCCGGAGCGCCCCAAGCCACGCCGTGCAGTTTGAGATCGGCCTCGCGCGCCCATTCCTTCGTGGTCGCCTGAGCGCCCGGCTTGATGTAAATGCGCTTTTGCCCCTCCAGGATCTCCACGTCGTAACGGCGCACGAGTATGGCGTTCAGGAGCCCCGTCATGGTGGAGTAAGGGTTCAGAACCGCGGCAATGAAGCCCTGGGGCCGATCGCCTCCGGGGCTGAACACGGGCACGTAAATCAGGATCGCGGTCCCTCCCGGGGGCTGATCCAACGCTCGCGTCATGGTGACCGCCTGCCGGCTCAGGGCGTTTCGGAGGAGCTGATCCCGCGACGGGCCCAGGGCCGCCTCCACGTCGCCGATTTTTCTTCCTCCGGTCGATACGCCCCACTGCCGCTGCAGCCTCGAATCGAACCCTTCGATCGCCTCCAGACCGTACGAGTAGGCGAACTCGGTTCGGGCGTCCGTTTCCAGCTCGATGCGCGACAGCTTCCCCGTGCCCCACCGATGGCTCATCCGCACGAGCGATTCGATGTGGGCGGTTACGGCGCCTTCGATCGAACGCGAAAGAGCCTGGACCTCTCCCTCGACGATCCGGAGAATGCTTTCTCGGTTCGCGTCGCCGACGGCTCTGGAAAGCGTCAGGGTCGCGCCGATCCCGAACAGGATCAAGGCGGTGGGAAACCAGTGCCGGACGGCGGCCGGGCGCGAGCCAGGCCGCGCGGAGAAAAAACTCT
Source organism: Candidatus Zixiibacteriota bacterium (assembly GCA_035574315.1). Classification (NCBI taxonomy): domain Bacteria; kingdom Pseudomonadati; phylum Candidatus Zixiibacteriota; species Candidatus Zixiibacteriota bacterium. The sequence continues at coordinate 16,536 of DATLYW010000025.1, read as the reverse complement.
TCAGTGACGAGATTCTCATTCTTCCAGTCGGGCCTCGGGCGCGCGGAGCTTCCCGGGTCTTCCCGGGCTACGCCGGCTGTGCTTCAGCGCCGGGCCCGGTCCCGTCATTTGCGCGGGGAGGCAGGGCGCGGCTCTGCGTTGTACAGCCGGTCGATGAATCCCGAGCCGTCCAGATCTCTCATAAAAATCGAATTGACGAACTGCTCCGGCCGCGCGCTTTGGGCCTGCGGGATCGTGTCCGACAGCTCGCGCAGGATGACCTGAATCCCGCGCAACGTCGGATACGGCTTCTCTGGAATGAGCGCGAGGCCGATGCTTTCATAGGTCTCCTGGAGCGCGCCGGCGTCGCTGGTCTTCAGGTATTTCTTCAGAATCGCCATAGCCTGCGGAGGACGGGTCTTGTAGTAATGAATCCCTTCCACGATCCCCGTCAAGACCCTGCGCACCAGATCGGGCCGCGTCTTGACGGTCGTCCGGGTCGCGGCGAGCACCGTCGCCTGATATTCGAGCCCGAGCTTCTGGAGATCGGCCAGGACGGGAAAGCCCATCTGCCTCGCCTTGAGCGTCAGCGGGACCTCCAGCATCACGCCCTGAATTTTTCCGTTGACGAGGGCTGCGAACCGCTCCGGCTGGGCGCCGATTTCGACGATCCTCACGTCCTTGCCCGGAACCAGCCCGTAGCGGTCGAGAGCGTAGCGGGTGGCGAAATCGGAGGAGGATCCGAGACGGCTGACCGCCACTGTCTTTCCCTTCAGATGGGCCGGCCGCGCGATCTCCCTGGCGACGATGAACTGGTAGCTCATGGTGTTGAGAAGGCCGGCGAGGATCACGACTTCAGAGCCGCTCAGGGCGCTTTCGATCACCGGAAGACCGGAGACCTGAGCGAACGCGGCATCGCCGGAAAGCAGAGTGCGGACGGCCGATGTGCCGCCCACGACGTGAACCAGCTCCGCATCGACGCCGTGCTTGCCGAAGAAGCCGCCTTCGAGCGCCGCCCAGGCCGGCGCCTGGTTGCCGGACAGGCCGGCGTAAACGATGCGCAAGCGGTCGCGCGGCCGCTCGGCCGCGCGGACCGGCACCGTGACGAAAGCGGCCAGTGCGCAGAGCATCGCAGCCATGCCGGTGATTTTCAGTCGGGTTACAGCCATGTTTCCTCCAGAAGGTCGATGGAATTCCGAGTGCAGGCGCGCGACCTCGACTGTTCTTGTCGCCCGCGGTCTTTGCGCCGTCTTCAAGACAATCGCCGCTGCTGCGGCTGTGTTCCGGGCGGCGCCGGAAACCCGGGACAACGCTTCCGCCGCCGGGCGGAGTGTTCCTCGGAGAGAAGCCGCGCGAGTTTTCGATCGCGCAATGCAACCCGGGTGCCACAGTACCTCGCATATATAAGGATACACTGTCGGCGACGCTGCGCCGGCCGCGCCAAAACGTGCGCGCACGCCCGGTTTGCCTCCTCGAGGCCCCTTTGGAATTCGCGGGGCAAAACGCGGGCGGGCGGTCATTTTACGGTGTCCCGGAGAGCGCTCGCGGGCCTGCGGCCACTCGAGGTCAGTCCGCTCTCTGCAGCACCCGCATCGCGCTTCCGGGCGTCCGCGGGGTGCCCGGCCGCGGTGTCGTTGTCGGCCGCCGCGGATGTATCCCGTTGTGACAGGTTTTGTCTCGATTCCACGGGGCTCAGCGGTATTCGAACGGTGAACGTCGACCCTTTTCCAGGCTGGCTCTGCACCGTGATGGTGCCGTGAAGCAGTTCCGTTAACTGTTTGACGACGTAGAGGCCAAGCCCCATGCCGCGATGCTCTCGGGTGATCGAGGTGTCGGCCTGGTAGAAACGATCGAAGATGCGCGGCAGGGCGTCGGGCTGTATGCCGATTCCCGTATCCGCCACCTCCAGTTCCAGCCATCGCCCCGCACGGTCGGGCGCGGAGGACTCGGGGCTATTTGCCGGAAGCTCCTCGCGCGCTCTGATCGAGATGCGGACTTTGCCCTGGGGCGTGAACTTCAGGGCGTTGTCGACGAGGTTGAGCAGGATCTGTCTGATCTTTCGCGGGTCGCTTCTCAGTACCGGCAGCGCGACGTCGCAGTCCCATTCCAGAGCTACGCGGTCGTTGTCGAGCAACGCCTCGCAGTCCGCCCGGAGCGTCGCCAGAAGGTCGGAGGGTTCGATCGCCTGGCCGCCCGCGGACGGGCGCCGCACATCGGCGGCGGTGGCGTCCAGGATCGTCTCGATCATCCGGAGCAGATCCCTGGACTGGCGGTCGATCTTCCTCAACGCCTCGCATTGTTCCGGCGTCAGCGGCCCGAGGGCTCTCCCTTCAAGAAGCTGCAGATAACCCAGGATGACGTTCAGAGGCGTTCTCAGCTCGTGGGAGATCACGCTCAAGAACTCGTCCTTGATCCTGTCGGCTTTTTCCAGCTCGTCGCGCGAGCGCCTCAGATCGTGGAGCAGATCGAGGTTTTCGACCACGATCGCCATCTGGCGTGCGATGGCGAGCAGGTGCTCCCTCTGATCCGCGTCGAAGTAATTCGGTTTCCGGCTGGAAACGTGGATTACGCCGCGCACCCGGCCGCGAACGGCGAACGGGAGAATGGCGCAGGACCGGAGCCCGAGCTTGAGCTGCGCACCGCTCTTGAACCGCGGATCGGAGGCGATATCCGGGGCGATGATCGGCTCGCCGTGCGTGATCACCCAGTCGATGGAGCCCCCGGCGGGCGCGTCGCCGACGAGCCTGAGAAAATCGGGGGAAAATCCGCGCTGCTCGAGGATGCGGAAGATCCCGCTGTCGGGGTCCCAGAGCCGGATGGCGGCGGCATCGGCGCCGGTCGCCTCGATCAGCCGGTCGATGATCGCTCCGGCCAGCTCCTTCGTCGATTCGCCCGCGCTGAGCGGGGTCATGGCGGCGTAAAGGCGGGCTAACCGGCTCAGCGCCGTATCCAGATAGCGATTGGCGCTCTCGGCTTTCTTCTTCGCCGCCTCGGCCTCCTCGTAGAGCCGCGCGTTGTGGATGGCGACGGCAGCCTGCGCCGCGAGCGTCGTCAGGAACTCCAGCTCGTCCGCCGTGAAGGAATGCTTCTCTCTGGTATAAACTCCCAAAACGCCGATCGTCCGGCCGCGGACGGTGAGGGGCAGACCCAGATAAGAGACCAGGCCGTGCTTCGCGAAAAAACTCGAGTCGTGAGTGTCAGGATCGAGACGGACATCGGGAACGACGACCGGCGCGCCGGATTGCATGACCCGGTAAGCCCGCCCTCCCTGGCTCGTTACCTGACGCTTTCGCCACTCCTGCTCGTCGAGGTTGCGGCAGGCGAGCGACTCCAGGCGTTGTGTCTCGGGATTCCACAGGCGCACCGTGGTCGCCACGGGAAAAGGCAGAACGAGATCCAGCTTTTCCAGGAGCAGGTTCAGGACCTGGCGCAGCTCGAGAGTGGAAGAGAGGGCGAGATTGATTTCATGGAGCGCGCCGATGCGGTCGGGGCAGCGTTGCGCGGCCTCCCCGGCGCGCTCGAGATCGGCGATTTTCCGCACGCAACCCGTCACCCCTGCGGTCTCGCCGTGGCGGATTTGGGGTGCGGTGGACGCGGGCGACGATCTACGATCTTTGTGGCAGGACCGCATAAAACGTGCTTCCTTGCCCCGGAACGCTTTCCAATCCCACGCGCCCGCCCAGGGCCTCGACGATGCGTTTGGCCAGAGCGAGCCCGAGGCCGGCTCCGCCGTATTGTTTGGCGGTTCCGGCGTCGAGCTGCTCGAACGGCACGAAGAGGCGGGGGAGGTCCTCGGAGCGGATGCCGATCCCCGTGTCCCGCACCTCGATCCGCAGCCTGTCGGGCTCCTCAGCTGCGATGCGGATGAACACCCGCCCGGACTTCGCGGTGAACTTCACGGCGTTGGAGACGAAGTTGTAGAGCACCTGCTTGAAGCTTCTCGGATCGACGACCGCGGTGGCAGCGGCCGGATCGACCTCGACCTCGATGGAGACAGGCTTCTGGCCCGCGAGCGCCAGCGCCGCCTCGCGCACTTCCAACGCCAGCGGCTCCAGGGCGACGGCTCGGGGCTGGAACGCGGCCTTGCCCGCCTCGATTTTCGCAAGCTCGAGAACGTCTTCGATCAGGTGAAGCAGGTGGCGCGCGCTGCTCAGGATGTCGTCGAGGTATTCCTTGTGCGGCTCGGCGATCGGGCCCAGCTTGCCGTCGCGCATGAGCTCCGAGAAGCCGATGATAGCGTTGAGCGGCGTGCGCAGCTCGTGCGACATGTTGGCCAGAAACTCGCTCTTAAGCCGGTTGACCTCCTGAATCTTGAGGTACTGCCTTTGCAGCTCCTCGTGGCCGCGCAGCAGCTCCGCTTTGCTCTCGCGCAGCTCGTGCAGCGTCCGGTCGTACCGCAGCGCGTTCTCGTAGGCGACCGCGGCGTGCGACGCGAGCGCGACGGCCGTACGTTCGTCCTCGTCGTCGAATTCTCTTCCGCCGGTCTTGTTGGCGAAGAGCAGAAAGCCGTAAACGCGCCTCGGCGTGACGAGGGGCAGGGCGAGCAGAGAATGGACCGGCGGGTAGCCTTCGGGAAAGCCCAGCGCCGCCGGATCGCCGTCAGGATTGAGGTATCGCGCCGGACGGGGTTCCCGAAGCAAGGAGCCGAAAACCCCTTCTTGCAGGCCAGGCTTCGCCGCGAGCGGAAACTCCTCGCCGTCGTCCCCGCTCAGAGCGAAGTGCTGCAACGACTGTCCCGAGTCGTCGAGGAGCCCGACGGCGCTGAACTGCGCGGGGACGAGGGTCCGGGCGAAACCGCAGTAGCCGACAGCGAGCCGAAGCGGCTCGCTGTCGAGGGCGATTTCGCGGCTCGCCTCGAGCAGCCTGGTGAGGCGCGCGTTGGCGGCCTCGAGTTCGGCAACTTTGTGCGAGAGGTCGCTTGTCATCGGCCGTTAGCCCTTGCGGTCGAGGTTGTTTTGCGCCGAGCGTGCTCCCAGCCGGTGCCACGGCTCTCGGCTCGAGGTCGCGGGCGGCTAAAGACTTCATCGCAATTGCGGTGCCGCTGGCGCGACGCGCAAGTCTTTGATTTTACGGGGTATCGGCCTCGTTCGGCGTACAGATTTTTACCCGCCGGACAACGAGCGGCAGCGATGGCGCCGGGTCCCTACCGCGGTGTCCGCGGCAGCACGGCGTAGAACAAGCTGCCCTTGCCGAACTCGCTGCGCACACCGACCTCTCCGCCCTGGGCCTCGACCAGGCGCCTGGTGAGCGCAAGGCCCAGGCCTGTCCCGGCGTATTGCTTGCCGGAGCCGCTGTCGAGTTGTTGAAACTCGCTGAACAGCTTGCCGATGTCCTGGGCCCGGATGCCGATCCCGTCGTCCTCGACCTCGATGCGGAAGCGATCCGGTGGCTCGGGCCGTATGCGGAGCGTGACGTGGCCGCCTTCGGCGGTGAATTTGATGGCGTTGGAAAGGTAATTGTAGAGCACCTGCTTGAGGCCTCTGGCGTCGGCGACGACGCCGGTGAGCGCCGGGTCAACGTCGACCTCCAACCGGATCCTTTTCCGCACCGCCAACCCCTGAACAACGGTTTTCGCTTCGGCGGCGATGCCGGCGAGGTCGACCGGCACCGGCGTGAACTCCATCTTTCCCGCTTCGATTTTGGCCACGTCGAGGATGTCGTTGATGAGCTGGAGCAGGTGGTGGGCGCTGTGGAGAATATCGCCGAGGTATTCTTGGTGGGTCGCTGAGAGGGGTCCCACCTTGCCGTCGTGCATGAGCTGCGCGAAGCCGATGATGGCGTTGAGCGGCGTGCGCAGCTCGTGGGACATGTTGGCGAGAAATTCGCTCTTCAGCCGGTTGGCCGCCTCGGCGGCTTCGCGGCCGCGCAACGCCGCTTCTCCCCGCTTCCGCTCCGTTATATCTTGCTTGATCGCGATGAAGTGGGTGATCTCTCCCCGCGGGTCGCGCACCGGCGTGATCGTCTGTTCTTCGGTGTAAAGCCCACCGTCTTTCCGCCGGTTGACCATTTCTCCCGACCAAGTCTCGCCGGACAAGATCGTACGCCAAAGCTTCTCGTAGAAGGCCCGATCGTGCGCCCCGGATTTGAGCAATCTCGGGTTCCGGCCGATGGCCTCGGCGGGAGAATAACCCGTGAGCCTGGTGAACGCCGGGTTGACCCAAGCGATGGTACCGTCACGATCGGTGATCACGACCGCGTTGGCCGCCGATTCGAGCGCCGCCGACTGGAGCCTGAGCTTTTCCTCCGCTTGCTCGCGTTCGGTCATGTCCCTGGCGATGGTCGAGAAAAACTGGACGCTCCCGTCCGATGGTTTGTGCACGATGATCACCTGGGATACGGGAATTTCCCGGCCGCTGCGATGCAAAAGCGCCGTCTCACCGACCCACGTTCCGTCGCGGGCGGCGGCGGGAAACGCGACGGCGGTCATCTGCGGGCGCACGCTCGGAGGGTAGGCCTCGGCGATCATGAAACCCCGGATGTCCTCGTCTTCGCCGAATCCCAGCAGCTTGCGGCCGGCGGGGTTGAGGTAAACGGCACGTCCGTCCCTGCCGGCGATAAGTACGCAGTCCGGAGTCGCTTCCAGGATGGCGGTGAGCCTGCGCTGCAGGTCTTCCGCCGCTCGCTTCTCGCGGCGGAGCCGTGTCTCATCGAGCGCACGGGAGACGAGAGGTCCCAGCGGCGCGAGCCGGTCCTTCAGGACGTAGCCGGCCGGGCCGTCCTGCATCCGCGTCACCGCGATCTCTTCGCTGCCGGCGGTGGTGACGGCGATCAAGGGAACGTCCAGGCCGCGCTCCTTCACCAGACGCAAAGCCTCCGGAGCCCCGAACGGAGACATATCGAAAACCGCCAGGATCACATCCGGCGAGGCGTCGAGCCCCGCGAGAAAGCCCCGTTCATGGTTGACCGTTTGCGGCTCCGCATTGAAGCCGCTCTTTCGCAGCTGACCGATCATCGATTCGGCTTCCGCGGGCTCGTCCGCGACGATCAAGACGCGAATCGCTTCCGGCATTGCAGAGCTCTGATCGGCACTGAAGATGTTCGTTCGAATTTATAATAGCCTGCAAACCCGCCGACTTCCACCGAAGGACGTGCCTTCAGGTTAGCGGCCCCGGCGGGGGGCGGTCGCTGCGTCGCAGGCTCCCCGGCTTTTTGCAGGCGACGGCCCGGCGGTCAATCAGCCATCGTTCGCCATGCGGGAAGGGGATTTCGCGGGGTCCAGCCAGGCGAGCAGATCCTCGGAAGGAACCGGGCGGCAGATGTGGTAGCCCTGGGCGAGGTCGCAGCCCAGCTCGGCGAGGCGGTTCCAGGTCTTTTGATCTTCCACGCCTTCGGCGACCACGTCCAGCGCGAGATCGCGGCCGAGATCGATGATCGAGCGGACGATCGCCTCGCTGCGGGGATCCGCGAGCATGCTGGCGACGAAAGATCGGTCGATCTTGATCTCGTTGACCGACAGCTTTTGCAGATAGGACAGGGCCGAGTAGCCGGTTCCGAAGTCGTCGATGGAGAACTTGACGCCCATCGCGCTGAGCTTCTGGAAGGCGACATTGGTCTTCGCCGGGTCGGCCATCAGGGATCGTTCCGTCAGCTCGAAGGCGAGCATCTGAAGCGGCGCTCCGGTCGTGCGGCCGGCCTCGGCGACGAAGTCGGGAAACGAGTCGTCCTGGAGATCCCACGCCGAGACGTTGACGGCGATCGGCAGCTCGAGGCCGAGGTCGCGCCAGCGGCGGATCTGCCTGAGCGCTGCGGTCACCACCCAGAGCGTGAGGGGATGGATCAGGCCGGCGCGCTCGGCCAGCGAGATGAAGTGGTCCGGCCGGATCCACCCGCGGCGGGGATGGTGCCAGCGCAGCAGCGCCTCGACCGCCGCCACGCGGCCGGTCCGGTAACTCACCTTCGGCTGGTAGTGGAGAGTCAGGCGATCGCCGTCGATCGCCTCCCGCAGCTCGCCCAGCAGGGTGAGGTTGTCGGCGTTGTACGGCTCGACGTGCTCCGGATAGACCAGATAATTGTTGCCGGTGCGCCGCGCGGCCCGAAGCGCCATATCGGCGCAGCTCAGAAGCGTGTCGGCGTTGCTTCCGTGCTCGGGAGCGAGGGCGAGACCCAGGCTGCCGCGTACGGCGATGCTCAAATTGTCGATCCGGAAAGTCGGGGCAAGGATGCCGAGGATCTGCCGCGCGGCGCCGTGCACCTGATCGTGCGTCCGCGGACCGGTGAAGCAAACCGCGAACTCGTCGGCGCCGAGCCGGGCGACAAACGCCCGGCCGGCGAATGCGTCCGTGAGCCGCTGCGCCACCTGGCGCAGCAGCGAGTTGCCGTTGCGATAGCCGAGGGTGTTGTTGATCTCCTGGAAGCGGTCGAGGTTGAGAAGGCACACGGCGGTGCGCTCGCCGTCGTCCACGGCCTGCTGCAGCCACTCCCGCAGCCGCGCCCGGTTGGCCAGCCCGGTGAGCGAATCGGTCGACGCCATCGACTGCAGGCGGGAGACCGCGCGGCTCAGCGCAATGACCTGCCCGATCTGGTTCGTGATCGCCTTGGAGAAGACCAGCCAGTCCTCGTCGAGACCGGAGCCCGCCGACATCAGGACGATCACCCCGAGCGGCTCGTCCCGGAAGCGCAGCGGGCTCACGAGCAGCGTCTGCGCTCCGAGGTGCGAGAGTACGTGGGCGAACGGAGCGTCGCGTCCCGGCGAGAGGGAGATCGAGAGCGTCTCGCCTCTGAGCATCGCGTCGTGAAGTACCCCTTCGTAGCCGTAGAAGTTCTGAAGCGGCTGGCGGGCCGTCTCGGGGATCCCGATCTGCGCGGAGAGGACGAGCCGATTCTCCTGCGTCAGGTAAACGGCCCCGCAGGAGAAGCCGATGGCGTTCAGGTACTGCCCCAGAATGTCACTGAGCAGGGCGTCGATCTCCAGCCGGCCGCGAAGAAAGCTCTCCCCCATGCTCGCCAGAACCGAGAGCTGGGCGCTCTGGGCCGCGGAGCGCCTGGCCAGCTCGCGGTTGAGCTTCACGTGGCGCTCGAGTTGTCGGGCGACCCGGTCGAGGTGCTGGCTGCGAAGCGCCTGCGCGTCCGCGAGCAGGGGAGACGGGCCGCTCTCGAGGCTTTCGAGCAACGCCTCGATCGCTTCGCGAAAATCGGGCGTGCTCGTCACCAGGGTGTACGCTCCCACCTGCTCGGCCAGGCGCTTGTCGGCCTCCTGCGCGTAGTTGTTGCTGATCAGCACCACCGGCGTGCGCGCCAGCTCCGGGCTCTCGCGGACCTTCAGGCAAAGCTGAAAGCCGTCCATGCCCGGCATCAGGACGTCGGAGACGATGGCGTCCGGCCTGAGCGCCAGCGCCTTGGCGAAGCCGTCGGTCCCGTCGCCGGCCGTGGCGACTTCGAATCCCATCTGCGCGAGGTAGGTGGAGAGGAGCTTGAGCTGGGCGGGCTCGTCGTCGAGCACCAGCACGCGGCGCCCCTTGCCCGGCTTCTCCGCCACGCGGCGCGAGTGCAAATGCGTGCGCACCGTGCGGATCAGCATCGAAGGCTCTACCGGCTTGAAGAGAAAATCGTTGAAGGGCGACTCGGAGAAGCGCATCGCCTCGGCTTTCGTGGTCAGGCCCGTGAGCGCCAGAATCGGCATCTGCTTGCCACCCGGCAGGGCGCGCAGGCGCGACACCAGCTCGATACCGTCGATGTCCGGAAGCAGCAGGTCCTGGAGGACGAGATCGGGCTTCTCGCTCGCCGCGAGCCCCAGGGCGGTCGCTCCTGTCGCCGCCTCCAGGACCGCGTAGCCCTCGGCTTCGAGCGCCAGGCGCTCCATCTTGCGCGAGATGGGGTTGTCCTCGACGACGAGTATTTTCGGAGTCGGGCAGCCGGAAGGTTCCATGGCCGGTGACCTCTTCGCCTTTCAGCTCGACTTTTTTCCGCCGGCGGCAAGGTGCGCCCGGATGATCACGGGGAGGCTTCTCGTGTCGACCGGCTTCGGTATGTAGCCGTCGCAACCCGCGGACAGGATTCTCTCCTCATCGCCTTTCATCGCGTAGGCGGTCAGGCCGAGAATCTTGATGTCGCGCGTCGCGGGATCGTTCTTGAGGCGGCGCGTCAGCTCCAGCCCGTCGATTCCCGGCAGCTGTATGTCCATCAGGATCATGCGCGGATGGAATTCCTGGAGCACCCTGAGGGCCTCTTCGGCATCAGAAGCGGTGCGCACTTCGTAGCCTTCCCCCTCCAGCAAGACGCGCACCAGCTTCATGTTGAGCGGGTTGTCGTCGACGATGAGAATCCGTTCTCCCGCCATTTCTCAGTTCCCCAACAAGCTATTGTCCTCCGTCTCAGGCTTTTTGCCAAGTCCTTATTTTTGCCCTCCGGAGACCTCCATCCCGTTTCGCTCCGGTCACGTATCCGGCTTCAGTCCGGCGGCGCCCCACCCGGCGGGACGCGGCGCCTGAGCTCCCGGACGACGGAGTCGATCCCGCCCCGGCTCTTGGCCGCCAGCGACTGCGCGGAGCGCCGTAGGCGCTGCCGGTCCTCTCGCGTGGTCTCCTTGTTGGTCCACACGATGACGGGGATGTCCCGGCAGCCGGGGAACCGGCGGAAACGATCGAGAAACTCGAAGCCGTCCATCTCCGGCATCAGGAGGTCCAGGATCACGGCGTCGATATCCCCGCCGGCGGCGATTTCCAGCCCGCCGGCGCCGTTGCCGCGGCAGATCACCTCATAGCCGCTCGCCTCCAGCGCCAGGGCGGCGATCTTGAGGGCGCTTGGATCGTCGTCCACCACCAGGATCTTCTTCCGGGCGCCCCCGGCGGCCACTCCCGACCGCCGCAGCGCGTTCAGGAGCTGCTCCGGCGTCACGGGCTTGGTCAGGTAATCCTGCAGCGGAAAGCCCCTGACCAGCTCTTTTTCCGCGACCACCGTGACCGCGATCACCGGCACGTCCCGGTTGCGCTCCTCCGCGCGGATGGCGTGCAGCACTTCCCATCCGATGATGTCGGGAAGCAGCAGATCCAGCAAAATCGCGTCATAGCGCTTCGCGCGGGACCTGGCGAGGCCTTCGGCGCCGCTCCCGGCCGTCTCCACGGCGTAGCCGGCCTCCGCGAGCGTGCCGGTGATCCATTCGAGATCCCGGTCATCGTCCTCGATCACCAGAACCGTCGGCGCGTTCTGTCCGAACGTGCGTCCGCGCTTCTCGGGCTCCCGCTGGGTGCTCCCGGGCGGCGTAGTGCGCGGCAAGATCGCGTAGAAAAGGCTCCCGCGGCCGAAGACGCTGCGGGCGCCCACGCTTCCTCCCTGGGCCTCGACGATCTTCCTCGTCAGCGCCAGGCCGAGGCCGGTGCCCGCGTGCTTCTTGGCGGTGCCGGAGTCCAGCTGCTGGAACTCGGCGAAAAGGCGGTCGAGATCGTTCGACTTGATGCCGATGCCGTTGTCCTCGACCTCGACGCGGAAACAGCCCTCGCCCTCGGGCCTGGCCCGGACCTCGACGCGCCCGCCGTCGGGCGTGAACTTGATGGCGTTGGAGAGATAGTTGTAGAGGATCTGTTTGAGGCTGCGGGCGTCGGCGAAGACCGAATCGAGGGCGGGATCGATCTCCACCTGCACCGAGATTTTTTTCTGGTCGGCGAGCGGGCGCAGGATGTCGCGCACTTCCGCGAAGGTCTGGAGGAGGCGGATCGGCTCCGGCCGGAACTCCATCTTGCCCGCCTCGACCTTCGCGAGGTCGAGCACGTCGTTGATGAGCTGGAGCAGGTGCCGCCCGCTGGCGAGGATGTCGCCGAGGTATTCCCTGTGCTGCGGAGAAACCGGACCTACCTTGCCGTCGTGCATGAGCTGCGCGAAGCCGATGATCGCGTTCAGCGGCGTGCGCAGCTCGTGCGACATGTTCGCCAGGAACTCGCTCTTCAGCCGGTTGGCCTCCTGGACGCGGCGGTTCTGCTCCTCCAGCTCCTCGTTCTTTCGCCGCAGCTCGTCCTCGAGCATCTTTTGCTGCGTGATGTCCTTGGAGATGAGCAGGTAACCCACGGGAGTCCCGGCGGCGTCGCGCCTGAGCGTCACCGCCGTCGAGGCGACGAAGCGCTCGCCGTTCTTGCGCGCGTTCTCGAAGACCCCTTCGGCCGTCCCCAGCGTCCTGGCCGTCCGGACCAGGTCGTCGAGCCTTCCGGACGCGATCTCCTCGGGCGCGTAGAGCGCCCTGAGGCTCATCTTGCCGATCGCCTCGGCGGCCGTGTAGCCGTAGTTGCGCCGCGCCCCCTCGTTCCAGTTGAGGATGTTGCCGCGCAGATCGCCGGCGACGATGGCGTACTCGGTCGAGCTTTGCAGGACGTTGTCGAGGAAGAGCGTGGTCGCCTCCAGCTCGGCCGTGCGCTCGGCGACACGCCTCTCCAGCTCGGCGTTCAGGCGGCGGATTTCCTCCTCGACGCGGCGGCGCTCGACGATCTCTTCCCTCAGCCGCTCGGTTCGCTCCTTGATTTTTTGATCGAGCTGCTCGTTCAGCTGGCGCAGCTCGTCCTGCGACCGGGCGAGCAGGAGGTTCTTTTGAACCGCCGCCTCGTAGGTCGAGAGGAGGAGATCGAGAATCTGCTGACGCTCGGAGGTGATGAAATATCTCTTGTTGCCGTAAACCACCTCCAGGCCGATCTCGCTCTTGCGAGTCTTGCGCAGCTCGCGGTTCAGCAGGATGTGGTGGATGTGGGAGAGGAGGTATTCTTTCTCGTAAGGCTTCGTGATGAAGTTGTCGGCCCCGCACTCCAGGCCCTTGACGATGTCGACGGGGCTCGAGAGCGAGGTCAGCAGGATCACGGGAACGTCCCTGAGCTCGTCGCGCGACTTGATCTCGCGGCAGAGCGCAAAGCCGTCCATCTCGGGCATCACGACGTCGCTGACGACCAGCGTCGGCCGGCGCCGGGCCGCGGCCGCGAGCGCCTCGCGGCCGTTGGAGGCGATCTCGGTGTCGTAGCCGTTTTCCTCGAGCAGAAAGCTCAGCTGTTGCGCCTGCGTCGGGCTGTCCTCGACGATCAGGATGCGCGGTTCGCGCTTGCCGGTTTGCGATTCCATGGCGTCAACCTCTGAATCCCGCGGGCGGTTTTTGCACGATCTCCCGCAGCGCGGCGGCGATCTTGTCGGGAGAAAGGATTCGCGCGGCGGCGCCGATCCGCACCGCCTCCCCGGGCATTCCGTACACCACGCAGCTCTCGCGGTCCTGAGCGATGGTGGCGCAGCCCTTGTCCCGCAGCAGCTTCAGCTCCTCGGCGCCGTCCCTGCCCATCCCCGTGAGCAGCACTCCCACCGCCTGCGAGCCATAGGCGGACACGACCGAACGAAAAAGATACGAGATCGAGGGCCGGAGCCCGTTCTCGGGAGGGGCGTTTTCCAGCGCGATCCGGCCGCCGGCGCGCACGCCCATGTGGAAACCGTCCGGAGCGACGTAGGCCCGGCCGGGAAGGGTCGTCTCGCCGTCGCGGGCGATGCCGACGGGAAAGCCCGTGGACCGCGCGAGCCACTCGGCGAAACCGCCGGCGAATCCGGGAGTCATGTGCTGCACGATGAGCACGGGAACCGGGAAGCTCTCGCCGAGCCCGGAGAGAATCGTTTGCAGGACGATCGGGCCGCCGGTGGAGGCGCCCATCGCGACGACGCGGACGTCGCCGCCTCGTTCCTCGGCGGAGACGGCGGGCCGCGGGGCCGGAGCGGGCGCCGGCGCGGTTCGCGAGCGCGGCCAGCGCCTGACCACTCTGACCTCGGACATGAGCTTGACGGTGCGGACCAGCTCCCGAGAGCTTTCCTCGTCGCCGAGCCCCCTGGGACGGGGCACGATCGCGAGCGCGCCGGACTCCAGGGCCTTGAACGTCATCGCGATCTCGTCGTGGGCCGAGCTGCCGCTCACGATCACGATCGGCCTCGGGCTGAGCTCCATGATCCTCCGCGTCGCGTCGAAGCCGTTCAATCTGGGCATGTGGATGTCCATCGTGACCACGTCGGGCCGGGTCCGCTCCACCGCCTCCACGGCTTCCTCGCCGTCGCACGCCGTTCCCACCACGTCGATGTCGGAATCGGAGCCCAGGATGTGTGTCAGAAACTCCCGGACGACCGGAGAGTCCTCGACGATCAGAACTTTGATCATGGCGGCGGTGCAGTCGTCGTTACCGAAGATCGAGACGACCCTTCTCCTTTCCGGGGATTCTCGAGACCGGCGAAGCCGTCACACGAGCCTCGCGATCGTTTCCAGCAGGTTGCTGTGATCGAAACTGCTCTTCACGAGGTAGGCGCTGGCGCCGACCTCGATGCCGCGCTCGCGGTCTTCACGCGACTCCAGCGCGGTCACCAGCACGACGGGAAGCTCCGACAGGCTCCGGTCGGCGCGGATCTTCGCCGTCAGGTCGAATCCGTTCATGCGCGGCATGTCGACGTCCGAGACGACGACGTCGAAGCGGCCGGCGCGGAGCTGCGTGTAGGCGTCGATCCCGTCGACCGCGGTGGCGACGCGGTAGCCGGCGGACTCGAGAATGTTCTTGATGAGGACGCGCGCCGTGATCGAGTCCTCGACCACGAGGACGCTTTTGGCCTCGACGTCGCCACGCCCGACGGGCGGGGGCGCCGGCGGAGCGGCGGCGCTCGTGCGCGCCGCGGATTGCATCAGGTCGGCCACGTTGATCACGGGCACGACGCGCCCGCTTCCCAGCACGGCCGCGCCAGCGACGTTGCGCACGCGCGCGAGCTGCCGGCCGAGGCTCTTCACCAGCACCTCCTGCTCGCTCACGACCTCGTCGACGGCGAAGGCGATCCGCCGCTCGGCGGCGCCGAGCACCAGCGCCGGCACGGGCGCACCGGAGTCGGCCGCGGCGCGACCGCGCGGAAGCAGGAGCACGTCGCGCAGGCGGACCAGCGGCAGCACCGATCCGTTCAGCCGGATCGTCTCCCGGTTCTCGGCGGTCCGGATGCTCTGCGGTGCGATCCTCACCGTGCGCTCGACGGCGCTCAGCGGAACGATGAAGAGATGATCCCCGGTCCGCACCAGGACGCCGTGAAAAGTCGCCAGCGCGAGCGGCAGGACGAGCCGGAAGGTCGTTCCGCCTCCGGGCGTCGTTTCCACGAAAACCGCCCCGCCGACCTTCTCGACTTTCTCGCGGACGATCGCCAGACCGATTCCCCGGCCCGAGAGATCGGTGATCACGGGACTGGTGGACAGGCCCGAGTGGAAGATCAAAGGCAGGATCTCGCGGTCGCTCAGCCTGTCGGCTTCCTCGGCGGAAACCGCGCCCAGCCGCAGCGCCGCAGCTTTGACCTTGCCGAGGTCGATCCCGGCGCCGTCGTCGGCGACGACGATCTCCGCCTTGTCGCCGTTTTTCTGAGCGATCGCGATGCGGATCATCCCGGCAGGGGGCTTCTTCTTGCGCCGGCGCTCCTGGGGTTTTTCGATGCCGTGGTCGATGGAGTTCCTGACCAGATGGATCAGGGGATCCTTGATCTCCTGCAGGATGCGGCGGTCGATCTCGATCTCGCCCCCTTCGATCGCCAGCTCGGCTTCCTTTCCGCGCTCGCGCGAGAGATCGCGCACCAGGCGCGGAAAAACCCTCAGCACCGAGGAGAAGGGGAGCATCAACAGCCATTTCATCTCGGCCAGGAGAGCGTCGACCTGGCGGCCGAGTTGCCGGTGATCCTGGTCCGCGGCCCGGGCGATGCTCGCCATGGCGGCGTCGAGCGCGGCGCAGGCCCGGTCGGCCCGTTCCACCGATTCGGCCGCGGCGCCGTCCGAGGCCGGTAGCCGCGCCTTCAATCCCGTCCACTCCTTTTTCCACCCCGCAAGCGCCGCCCGGATCTCGGCGAGATCGGCCGCCCGCTGTGCCGCGGCGAGCTTCGAGCCGAGCAGCTCTTCAGCCTTGAGCAGCAGGGATTCCAGTCGGGCTGCGGGGAGCCGGACGGTGTCTGGCGCCGGAGACGGAAAGGGGGCCGCCTGCTCCCCGGCGGGATACAAGGGCGACTCCTCCGGCGCTCGGGAATAAAGCGCTGCGGAGAGGCTTTCGAGACGCTGGAGAAGAGTGCCGAGATCGGTCCCTTCCGGGCCGGCCGTCGTCTCTGCGGCCGGGGAGAGCCGGCGCCGCAGCGCGTCAACGGCCGAGTGGAGCAGATCGTAAGATCCGGCCGGAGCGGCGATTCCCTCGCGTTTGAGCGCCGCGAAGATCCCCTCGAGGGACTGGCAGACCGCTTCGACGTCGGCGCTGCCCACGGCGCGGGCGGCGCCCTTGAGGCTATGGGCTTCGCGAAAGACGGATTCGACGACAGCGGCTCGCCTCGCCGCGTCGGCTGCTTTTTCCAGCTCCAGAATCCCGGAGGTGATCGCTTCGAGGCGCTCTTCGGCCTCGGCCGCGAACGTGCCGAGCAGCTTCCTGCGGAACTCTTCTTCTCCGGTTGCCATGAAACGGCTTTCCTAAACCCGGTAGCGCTCGACGAGCTGTTTCAGTTTTTGTCCCAGTTCGTGGAGGTTTTGGGCGGCGGACTCGGCCTGTTTGGTGCCGGCGACGTTTTGGGCGCTGGCCTGGCGGATGCTTTCCATGGCCGAGGCCACCTGATCCATGCCCACCAGCT
>DATLYW010000024.1 GCA_035574315.1 Candidatus Zixiibacteriota bacterium | reverse complement strand
ATGGAGCTGAAGAAGGAGGCGACGGCGGCGGCGGCGGCGCTGCCGACGTTCACCTACCGGACCGGCTTTTTGGGGATCACGGCGGCGGACAAGAGCTGGCAGATCAGCTTCAGCCACGAGTTCCACGTTCACATGTACAATTACCTCGACGGCAACGACTCGGACGGTTTCACCACGGGCGACATCTTCATGCGTCGTAACCGGCCCTTTGTTTACTACTGCTGGAACGACTGCCTGTACGAGATCGGGTTCGGCCTCGACATGGACGACGGCGACATCGCCAACACACAGCACACCCGGTTCATGTTCAACCTGGACAAGATCAACCCGTGGCTCCCCAAGCTGGAGATCGCGGATCGCGGCCTGGAGCAGCCGAGCTACGTCCAGAGAAGCTCTTCGAGCAGCGCGCGGGTCGAGCTTACCCGGGACCTGTTGAACGACGGCGCGTACGACACCCTGTCGCACGCGGGCATCGGTCTCGGCTGGCTCGACAAGGAGCTGGGCTCCGGCGACTTCACGCTGTGGACGGAGTATCGGATCGGGTCAGGATTCAGCCAGAATACGAACTCCGACACGGACCGAAAGCAGTTCCAGCTCAAGGTCGGCGCACGGCCTTTCAGCCAGACCAAGAACAAATGGCTGCAGCGGCTGAAGCTCGGTATCGGCTGGCTTGCGACCTCGATCGACGATCGTTCAAGCGTGAGCCGGCGCCTGGCGCTCAGAACCGATGACCGCATCGGCCGGATCCGCACCATGGACGCGAATAACATCGGTGGCGGCGGCCACAACACGTTGCATCCTGGCCTTGAGTGGGGCGTCGGGCCGTATCTGTTCCGCACGGAGATGGCGTACTCGAAATACGACAACGACAGCACTGCCTTTGCTGGGGGTGACGTAAAAGGCTTTGCCTGGAGCTTGCAGAACGAGCTGTTTCTGTGGAGCCCGAAGGGATTCCTCACCGGCTCTTCGAGAACGCCTAATTCGGTTCTCGTCGGCTGGTCGTTCGCCCGCGCCGACATGGACTGCAACACCGGAGCGGACTGCACGCCGGGCGACAGCACCAGCTCGAAAGGGCATCTTATCAAGCGCGAGCTAGACGTGTGGTATTTTCTGCGGCCCGGTCTCAGCGTAGGGGCCTGGTGGAACTGGTGGAGCACGCCCAACATGCCGACCTCGCTTCAGAGAGACGTGGGTTGCGTGAACAGGAGGGGCAGCGAGCGCGTTGGCAAGGAGTGCGACTGGCACTCGCTGAACCTGGGGTTGAGAGCAAACTTCTAGGGGCAAACAGCACACCTCAGGAGCGAAAAGGGGGCGCCATTCGGTGGCGCCCCCTTTTTTGTTGCTTTTTTTTTCTATATAAAGCTTCGTATGTTCGTCCGTTCCTTGCTCGTGGTATCGGTAGCGGCTCTGGTTTGTTCTTGCTGGCGCCCTGAAGGGATCGGCGTCGGGGGACAATACATCGATGGGAAAACGGAGGTCGTAAAAGGCAGGCGTGGGGACATGACCAAAGCCGTTGCGCGCCTGGAGTACGTGGTGGTCCGCGACCCCTACTACAAGGACAGCCTCACTCTGCTGGGCCGGGCTTACTACGCAAGCGGTCGTTACCGGGACGCGTACGAGATTCTCAAGCGCGCCCTGGCGATTCGCCCCGATGACGAGATCGCCTGGATCAGCTTGGGGCTGACCGAGCTCAGGCTGGGTAATGACGCAAAGGGACTGGAGAGCCTGAAAGGCGGGCTCACGCTCTTGAGCAAGGTTTCGAAGGAAGGATACCGCGGTATTGAATTCTGGGACACGGACGGCTACGTGCGGGCGGCCTTGAGAAGAGCCGTCTTTGCCGTCACAAAAGGGCTTCAGGAGAAGGAAAGCATCATCCAGACCAGCGAAATCCTTCTGAGCCGTATCGACGACGAAGAATGGTTCCAGGAGAGAAGAGAGCGCAGGGATCGGCTAAAAGGCCAGGATTAGAAGCCCGCGTCCCTGTCGGCCGATCAACAATGCCGCCGGCAACCTCGTTCAGACGGTCGGCAGCCCAGGTGCTTTAAAACTGCTTCAACGATGATCACCTGTCATCCCTCCCGCCGTCCGCGTCTCGGGTGTCCTCGAGGCGTTTGAGGCGCTTGGACAGGTCGATTTCCTCTTCCAGCTGCCGGCCGAGCCATTCACCGGCGGAAACGACCTCAGGCCAGTTGACGTCTCTACCGGACAGAGCGGCGAGCTGCTTGCGCGTGGCGGAGCGAAGCTCTCCGGTGGAGTCCCAAAAGCGACCGTCGGGATGGTTTTGCTCTATGTAGTCGAGCGAGCTCTGGAATCCTTTGAGAGCCGTCTCGAGTTCGCGCATCCCTCTCTCCCGGTCGCCGTTGCCCCCGAGCACAAGACCCAGGTAGAGCCGCGCAAAATGATCGTCTCCGCTTTGGGACAATGCCCGCTCGAAGGCTTTGCGGGCCTCGGGAAAGCGCTTCATCTCGTAATAGGCTCGCCCTGTGTAGGTCCATACCCCCTCCGTGAGGGGTGCCGGGATCAGGTAGCCGGGGTCGATCTCGGCGGCACGCTGAAAATGAGGGAGCGCAGCCTCGGGTTCGCCGCGAAGCAACGCGGCCCGTCCCCGTTGGATCTGGCCGCTCACCTGAATGGTGGCGCACCCGTAGAGAAGGAACGCTGCGGCGAGCGCAGCGGAAAGTTGAAACCGTGCGGCGGCTCTCCAGTCCATAAGCCCCTCCCGGGCCTCCTTGGGCCCTTGATATTGGAACCAGACCTCGCGCCCGAGGCTCATTATCGTCCGCGACATTGCGAAGTCAAGGCAGCCGTATCATCGCGGGCTGACCCGGAAAGATCCCTCCCTTTGAACCGAGAGCGTCGACCCCGGCTCAACGACCGGAGCCGAGCGTCGCGAGGAGGCTGTCGCCGGCGGTAGCCAGGAAGTAAACCACGCTGACGTAGGCGTTGAAATCGAAGAAAGCCCTGTTGATCCGGGACAGGTCGGAGGGTTTAACGATCCGGTGTTCCCAAAAGAGGACGGCGGAAACCACGACGAGCCCGATCCAGTAAAGCGGGCCGGACCCGGCGGCAAGCCCGACGGCAGCCAGAAACAACGCCGTAAGGACGTGGAAGCCGGCCGACAGTTTCAGTGCTCTCGAGACGCCGAAGCGGACGGGAATCGAGAACAGGCCGTGCACGCGGTCGAACTCGCGGTCCTGAAGCGAATAGATGATGTCGAAACCGGCGAGCCAGAACAGCACCGCCAGACCGAGGAACAGGGGCACCATCAGATCGACCCAGGCAGACGGCGCTCCGGCCACAGCGATCCAGGCTCCTACGGGCGCCAGCGAGAGGGCCAGGCCGAGAAAAAGGTGGGAAGCCCAGGTGAATCTCTTCGTGAGGGAATAGAAAAAAACGACTGCAAGAGCGAGCGGGGAGAGAACGAAGCAAAGCGAATTGAGCTGGTATGCGGCGAAGACGAACACGAGCGAGGAAACCAGCGTGAGCAACGCCGCCTCTCCAACGCTCACCTTTCGTCGGGGCAACTCCCAATCGCGGGTTCGCGGATTCAGCGCGTCGAACTTTCGGTCCGCGATTCGATTGAAAGCCATCGCGGCGCTGCGCGCCCCGACCATGGCGACAAGAATCCAGAAGGCGCCGCGAGGGGTGACGGGGTGGCGCGGCCAGGCGAAGGCCACCGAGGAAAAGGCGAAGGGAAGCGCGAAGATCGTATGCGAAAAGCGAATCAGTCGACCGTAGTCGCGAACTTTGCTCAGCAACTCCATCCTTCCAGACCGTGTACGGGAAACGTTGTTAACCCTGACCGGGCCGAAGATCCCGGGTCCGGGACCCGAAAGCCCGGACGCCGGGCACGGGACCCGAAACCCTGAACGGCGTCACGATATTCCCAGTTTCTCCCAGATCGAATCGATGTAGCGTTTGGTTTCGACATCCATCACGATCGGATTGGGCCATTCCCGTCCGAAGCCTTCGGAGGGCCACTTGCGGGTGGCGTCGATGCCCATTTTGGATCCATAGCCGGTGATGGGCGCGGCGTGATCGAGCACGTCGACGGGCCCATCGACGAACACCACGTCGCGCCTGGGGTCGATATGATTTCCGACGATCCAGGTGACTTCCCCCGGGTCGTGCACGTTCACGTCGTGGTCGACGATCACCAGCGTCTTGGTGAACATCATCTGGCCCATGCCCCACAGGGCGTGCATGATCTTGCGCGCGTGCGCCGGATACTCTTTCTTGATCGAGACGATGGCCAGATTGTGAAAGACCCCCTCGACGGGGAAATTCATGTCGACGATCTCGGGAAACGTAAGGCGCAGGAGCGGGAGAAAGATCCGCTCGGTGGCTTTGCCGAGGAACGCGTCCTCCATCGGGGGCCGGCCCACGATCGTGGTGAGATAGACCGGATTGCGGCGGTGGGTGATGCAGGTCACGTGGAAGACCGGGTAGTCGTCCGCGAGGGAGTAAAAGCCCGTATGATCGCCAAACGGTCCTTCCCGCCTCAGCGGCTCGGCGGGATCGACATAGCCTTCGATCACGATATCGGCATCGGCCGGCACCTCGACGTCGACGGTCAACGCCTTTACCAGCTCCACGCCCTTGCGTCGCAGAAAACCGGTGAACAGAACCTCGTCGATCTGATCGGGCAGGGGAGCCGTCGCGGCGTAGACCAGGGCCGGATCGCCGCCGATGCAGGCGGCCAGCTCCAGGCGGCCCGCCTCTTCCTTGCGCCGGCGGTAATGGCGCGCGCCGACCTTATGGGGATGCCAGTGCATGCCGGTTGTGCGGCTGTCGTAAACCTGCATCCGGTAGAGTCCGACGTTGCGGGTGCCGCCCCGCGGATCCCTGGAGAAGACCATGGGCAGGGTAATGAATGGACCGCCGTCCTCCGGCCAGCAGGTCAGGACCGGGAGAAGACCGAGGTCGGGATCGCGATGAACGACCTCCTGGCAAGCTCCTTCGGCGACCACCCGGGGAGGCACGCCGGCGAGTTGAACCAGCCGCGCAAGCAACCCGAGCTTTTCCCGCCACGATCCGGGAGGCCGGATTTTTACCAGTCGCTCGACCTCACGCGCGATCTCTTCGACATCGGAGACCCCCAGAGCGAGCGCCATGCGTTTCGAAGAGCCGAAGGCGTTGATGAGAACCGGGATCTCTTTCCCGACCACGTTCTCGAAGAGAAGCGCGGGGCCGCCGCTTTTCATCACCCGGTCGGCGATCTCGGTGATTTCTAGTTCCGCCTTGACGGGATACGAAACGCGTTTCAGCTCGCCTTCACGGGACAAAACTTGAAGGAAATCCGACAGGCTGCTATACGCCATAATGTTTCCAGAGCCGCTGAATGCATTAATCCCACACCGGGAAGGAAGTCAAGGAGGCGAGGTTCACGCGGTTGCGGAAGCTTCTAGAGCCCAACAGCGGGCGGCCGACCTGGCTGTATCCATGTCCAGCGAAAAGGATCACTCTCCCGCACAGGCCATCGAATAGTCGCCGCGAAAGGGGGCTGCTTTTGGCGTTTTATCAGTTTCCGCCGGCGAGACGCGACGAGGACTCGCCCGCTCGGAACGATGGGGCGCGCTGAGGGCGGCGCCGGCCAGGCCGACGCCGTCCGGTGAGGCGGGAGGCCGGCCGGATCCCATGGGAAAGGAGAAACAGCGCCCGCACCCCGACGCCGTCCGGGGGCTGTTGCGAGCGGAAAGACCCGACGTCCACGCTCTCGGGCTTCGCGTGTTCAAATCGGCCGCAGCCTCGGATCGAGCCTGGTGTATTGCCGTCTTCGCCTGTGCTCTCGTTCTCCGTCTCATCTATCTGTATCAAATCGAAGCCATTCCTCTCTTCTACCATCTGGCGGGTGACGGCCTGGCCTATGACGAGTGGGCCCGGCGGATTGCCGCCGGAGATTGGATCGGGGATGGGGTATTCTATCAGGCTCCCCTGTACCCATATTTTCTCGGGCTCCTGCAGCTCGCTCTCGGACACGATCTCGGGGCCATTCGCTTTGTTCAGGTTCTGATGGGAGCGCTATCCTGCGCCGTGCTCTTTCTTGCCGGTCGCCGGCTTTTCTCCCGTTCCGCGGCTGTTGTCGCCGGAATGCTTCTGGCAATTTACGCCCCGGCGATTTTTTTTGATGCGCTCATCGAAAAAAGCGTGCTGGACTTGCTGCTTCTTTCGTTCCTTCTGTTTCTGCTGGCGCGCTCGATGGAAGAGCAGCGGCGAAATCTCTGGATCACCATGGGCGCCGTTGCCGGCTTGCTCGCGCTTTCGCGTGAGAACGCCCTGATCCTGGTGCTCGTGGTTCCAGCGTGGATCGGCCTGTTCTTCGCCTCGACATCGGCCGGCGCGCGGCTGCGTTGGTGCGCTTTGTTTCTGGCGGGACTGTTGCTGGTGCTGTTGCCGGTAGGATTGAGGAATTTCGCCGCGGGGGGAGAATTCAAGCTCACCACCTCGCAATTTGGAGCCAATTTCTTCATCGGCAACAATCCTGCCGCCGACGGGACCTACGGCTCGGTCAGGAAATTGCTGGGCGAGCCCCAGCTCGAGGGGCGCGACGCCGTACGGTTGGCTGAAAGGGCGATGGGTCGGAATTTGAATGCCGGGGAGGTCTCCGACTACTGGTTTGATCGAGCCGTCGATTACATTCGCGGCCATCCGCTGGACTGGCTCCGGCTCCTGGGAAGAAAATGGCTCATGGTCTGGAATGCACGGGAGATCGAGGACTCGGACGATTTTTACATTTATCAGCAGTGGTCGCCGCTGCTTCGTTTTCTGGGCTGGTTCAGTCACTTCGGACTGCTAGCCCCGCTGGCCGTCGCGGGCGCGTGGCTCACGCTGAGACACTGGCGCCGGCTCGCGGTGCTCTATGCGGTGGCCCTGTCCCTGGCCGCGAGCGTCGCGCTGTTCTTTGTTTTCGGCCGTTATCGCTATCCTTTGGTGCCGGTGCTCGCCTTGTTCGCGGGAGCGGCCCTGGTTGAGTCGGCGGCGCTGTGGAGGCAGGGGCTGTGGCGCCGGTTCGGCGCGGCGCTGGCGGTTTTCCTCGTCGCTGCCGTTCCAGTGAACTGGCCGATCCGTGGCGTCCGCGGTCCCGGCCCGGGAGGTTACAACAATCTCGCCAACGCTTACTACAAACAAGGCCGCGTGGACGAAGCCATTGAAACCGCCCGCAAGGCGATCGCGGCGGACCCCGGCTATGGCACCGGCCACTACAACCTCGGTAATTTCTACGCGGCTCAGGGCCGTCTGAATCTCGCCTTCGAGCATGTCGAAAAAGCAGTCGCTCTCTATCCGAACCACGCCGAGGGACGAAGAAATCTCGGCTGGCTGCTGATCGAGCGAGGCGACATCGAGGCCGGCATCCGGGAGCTCCGTCGAGCCGTCGAGCTCGATCCCTCCCTCGCTGAGGCTCATTTGAATCTCGGCGTGGCGCTGGCGAGACAAGGCCACATGGATGAGGCCGTGCAGGCTTTGCAACGGGCTATCTTGCTCGACGATTCTGCGGAAGCCCATCACGCGCTGGGGTTGGTCTACGGCGCTCGGGAGCAGTACGAAGCCGCGGCCGGCGAATTCAGAAAGGCGTTGGAGCTCGACCCCGGCTTCGTCGCCGCGCGCCGGGATCTCGAGGAGGTTCTGGCTGTGCTGGGCCGGACGGAAGAAACGCCTCGACGTGATCGCAAAGCGCGCGGCGCGCCGAACGGCGGCGTGCCGCGGTAGCCACTGCCTAAAGCTCGAAGAGCCGCCCCAGCCAGCTCACGGTCAGGCCGCCGAGGAGGAACATCAGGGTCTTCGGGTTGCTTTGTTCGATGCGGTGCACCTGGGGAAGGATGTCCGCGGTGGCGATGGCAAGGAACGTTCCCGCCGAAATGCTCAGAGCGACGGCGACCGCTTCCGGCGAAAGCGAGCGCAAAAAGAGATACGCGATCAAGGCGCCCACCGGCGTGGTCAGCGAGAAAAGGAGATTGAGGAAAGCGACCTGCCGGCGGCCCCAGCCGGCGCTGAGCAGAATCGAAGAGATGGAGATGCTGTCGGGCATCTTGTGGATGATGACCGCGAGAAGAACCACGGGGCCCAGTTGAGGGATCATGAGGCCGGCGCCCAGCGCGATTCCATCCAGCAGGCTGTGCAGCGAGATGCCGAGGAAAGCCGGGATGCCCATCTGGTGGATGTCGCAATCCCGTTCCTCGCACGCATGGACGAAGACAAAACGCTCCATGATAAAAATGAGCAGGAAGCCGCCGAGGATCGCCCACCCGAGGTCCTCCCCGAGAACCCTGCCGGCTTCGGGGACCATGTGGAGGAAGACGGCCCCGAGCAGGACCCCGGCGCTGAAGCTCAGGAGCAGAGCCAGAGTCGTGCGCTGAAGCTCTCGGACCAGCGGCAGAAAGCCGCCCACCAGCGAGATGAAGACGAGCGTCGGGAGATAGAGCGCGAGTGTGGCCATCGAAGGCTCAATAAGCGGTCACGCTAACACACGGCCCGGCGGGTAGCAAACATTCGGCCGTCCGATACCGCCGCGCGGTGGCGGTTCAGCCAAGGAATCCGGGTTCAGGCGTCAGGGATTCGGGCATCTCGGCGCCGAAATTGATGCGGGCAGGAAGATGGAGACGAAGATCAGAGATAATGAAGCCGGACTTCGCCTCGGCTCAGGCGGTTTTCGACTTCCCGAATACGTTCGATCGCGCCGAGATCCTGCCAGAAGCCCGCAAAACAATAACCGTAAAGCGGCTCGCCTGCGGCAAGCATGCGAGGGTACAGGTGCACCGTCGTGCTGAATTTCGGTCCGGCTTCCAGGGTTTCCATGAAATCGAAGACTTTCGGCTCCAGGACCTGGAGCCCGGTGAACATCACGCCGCGCGTCGCCGGAGGGCAGGCCGCCGAGCGCGTGCGCAGAAAGCGGCAGATGCGGCCGTCGCGGCACAGATCCATCGATCCGTAGCGGTCCGCCTCCGGGTCCGGCCGCAGGACGAGCGTTGCGGCGGCCCGCTTCTCCCGGTGGAAACGCAAGACGTCGGCGAGCGGTACGTCGATGATCGTATCGGTGTTGATCACCACGAAGGTCCCGGCTTCGAGAAAGGGTCTCGCCCTGAGCAACCCCCCGCCGGTGTCGAGCAGCTCCTCCTCCTCGGAGTAGCTGATCCTGAGCCCGAGCCGCGCGCCGCTACCGAGGTAATCCCGGATCTGCCGCCCGCCGTGGTGAAGATTGATCACGATATCTTCGATCCCGTAGTGCTTGAGCAGCCGCAGCGGATACTCGATCATCGGCCGGCCCCAGACCCGTACCAGCGCCTTGGGCACCGTCTCGGTCAGCGGCCGCAGGCGGGTTCCCAGGCCGGCGGCGAGCACCATCGCCTTCATCTCATTTCCTCGTACGACTCGGCGAGAAGCGGAATCAGCGCTTCGGTTTCGGGGAGCCGGGCGAGATTGCGCCTGAGCCGGCGCAGCGTGGGCGGGATGAATTTCCTGTACGCGGGTTTCCCTTTGACGAGGTCGAGATAATAGAAGCGCCCGACGACCTTGAAGTCCCGCTGGATGGCCGAGAGCAGATAGAAGCGCAAAAACTCGTCCGGCCCGCCGCGCGGCGCCCCCATCTCCTCGCTTCTTTGCAGGTAATAGCCGAGCAGGTTGCGCTCGAGGCCGGCAGTGATCACGCGGTCCGTCTCGCGGTCGTTGAGGAGCGAGGCGAGGTCGTACGGAGCGGGCGCGAGCAGCGCATCCTGAAAATCGATCACCACGATCTCTTCGCCCCGCACCATCAGATTCCAGCTGTGGTAGTCGCGATGGTTCAGGCAAGGCGGAAGAGCGTCGAGGCAGCGGGCGATTTCCTTGAAAGCGGAGCGCAGCTGCTCTGCGGCCGCGCGGGAAAAGTTCCCTCCGGGTCGTTTCTCAAGGCCGTATTCCAGAAAGTGGTCGAACTCCCACATGTAGAGGCGGAAGTCGAAGCGCTGCTGGAAGGCGAGGCAGGATTCGTCCGGCCTGGCGGTGCCGCCGATCTGAAGCCGCAAAAGAACGTCGATCGCCTTTCGATACCAGAGCTCGACGTCGGAAGCGGGAAGCCCCTGGACGCGGTCCCACAGGCAAACGTCCCCGAGATCTTCCAGCACCAGAATCCCTTCTCGTTCCCAGGAGCCGTAGAGACGGGGAATGCGGACCCCCAGCCGCGCAAGAAAGCGATGGAGGTTGAGAAACGGCAGCTCTTTCGGAGGCTCTTTGAAAACCGCCAGCTCCTCGCTGGAAAGGGGCAGGGAGGCGCCGGCCGGAACCTGCATGATGACCGCTGAAGGGGGAGCGGAAGGACCCTGCAAGACCGCTCGATAGTACCGCCGGCTCGACGCATCGCCGGCGAGCGGCTGGAGGGAGGTGAGGATCGTGCGGTCGCCGAAAAGCAACCGCAGGCGGGCGGCAATCGACTGGTCGAACGGCTCGGTCACTTCAGTTGCGCTCGGCGCCCGCTCGGGCCGGCCCCGCCGGCCTTGCTACACCTCTCAGGTGCCGCCGAAGCCGATGGTCACTTTTCCGGACTCGACGATGACCGGTATGCGCCGGTCGCCCCCGGAATGGCGCAGCATCTCCTTCAGCCCTTCCGCGTCTTTGAGGACGTTGATGTAGCGATAGGGGACCTTCCGGCGGGAGTAATCCTCACGGGCTCCCGAGGTGTAAGGTCAAAGGTCCTGCCCGAAGATCAAAACCTCTTCCGTGGCCATGTCTGCTTCCCCGCGTGCCGAGCTTTCACGCGGATTTTTCTCCACCTTAGCGAAGCCCGTTGAAATTGCAAGAGAGCGCGGGCGCGTGCTAGCCTCCGATCAGCGCCCGCAGCCGGGCGGCGCCATGGATCCGGGAACCCTCTACGTCGTCGCCACGCCGATCGGCAACCTCGAAGATCTTTCGTTTCGCGCGGTGCGCGTCCTGAAGGAGGTCGACCTCGTCGCGGCGGAGGATACGCGGCGCACGCTCGCGCTCCTGCGCCGCTACGGCGTGCACACGCCGCTGACCAGCTATCACGAGCACAACGAGAAGGAAAAAGCTCGCGAGCTGCTCGCGCTCCTGCAACAGGGCAAGAACATTGCGCTCGTGTCGGATGCGGGGACGCCCGGCATCTCCGACCCGGGCTTTCGCCTGGTCGAGGCGGCGGCGCGCGCGGGAGTGCCGGTCTCGCCGGTTCCCGGTCCGGTCGCCTTCGCCGCGGCCTTGAGCGCGAGCGGCCTTCCGAGCGACCGTTTCGCGTTCGAGGGTTTCCTGCCGGCGAAGAAATCGGCGCGGCGCCGACGCCTGGAGGAGCTTCGCGACGAGCAGCGGACGCTGATCTTTTACGAAGCGCCACACCGGCTCGGCGAGGCTTTGCGGGATCTGCTCGAGATCTTCGGAGATCGCCGGGCGGTGGTCGCACGGGAGTTCACCAAGATCCACGAGGAATTCGTCCGCGGTCGCCTGGCCGAGCTGGCGGGAAGGTTTGCCGCCGCTGAAACCCGGGGCGAGGTGACTCTCATTGTCGAGGGCGCCGGGACGAAGGCGCCGCCGGCAGACGCCGAGCTGGCCGCGGAAATCGCCCGGCTGAAGGGCGAGGGGATGCGGGCCAAGGAAATCGCCGAGGCGCTCGCGAGAAAGTACGCCTGCTCGAAGAAGGAGATCTACCGTCTCGCTGTGACCGCCGGGGGCTAGCCCTACACTTCGACCTTGTACTCTTCCAGCTTGCGGTACAGCGTCGTACGGTCCACCCCGAGAATGCGCGCGGCTTCGGTCTTGTTGCCGTTGGTGTTCTCGAGCACCCGATGGATGTACTCCTTCTCGAGCTCTTTCAGGGTATAGCCGCGCGCCAGCGCCTCGTTCAGCGGCAGTCTGTCGCGGTTGCATCGGGTCAACGATTCCGGCAGGTCGTCGAGGCAAATCGAGGGCGTTTTGCCGAGCAGCACCGCCCGTTCGAGCGTGTGCTCGAGCTCCCGGACGTTTCCCGGCCAGCGGTAGCTCATCAACGCGGCAAGGGCATCGGGCTCGATGCCGGTGACCGGGCGGGTCGCGTGGCCGGCGAATTTGCGGATGAAATGGTCGACCAGCACGGGGATATCCTCGGGGCGTTCCCGCAAGGGCGGCAGCTCGATCCGGATCACGTTCAGCCGGTAATAGAGGTCGCGGCGAAAGCTTCCTTCCTGGACGAGTTTTTCGAGGTCCCGATTGCTGGCCGAAATCACGCGGGCATCGATTTTTTCGCTCTGGTTGGAGCCGAGCGGACGGACTTCCTTGTCCTCGATGACGCGCAGCAGCTTGGCCTGGATGCTGAGCGGCATTTCGCTGATTTCGTCGAGGAAAAGAACCCCGCCCCCGGCTTCCTGGAACAGGCCGCGCCGATCCTTCTTGGCGTCGGTGAAGGCCCCTCTCGTATAGCCGAACAGCTCGCTCTCGAGCAGCGTTTCGGGAACGGCCGCGCAATTCAGGGGGATGAACGGACCTTCGGCCCGAGCGCTGTTGCGGTGAATGGCGCGGGCGATCATCTCCTTGCCGGTCCCGCTCTCTCCGATGATCAGGACGTTGGCGGAGAGATCGCTCACCCGGGCGGCGATTTCCAGGGCCTTCTGCATCGCCTCGCTCCTGGCGAGGACGTTCTGGAAGCTGTACCGCTCCTGGACCTCGGTGCGGAGCCGGCGCAGCTCGCTCCGGAGCCGTCGCTGCTCGAGCGCGCGGTTGACGTCGAGCAGGATTTCGTCGGTGCGAAACGGCTTGGTCACGTAGTCGAAAGCGCCGGCGCGCATCGCCTCGACCGCGCTTTCGATGCTGCCGAAGGCCGTCACGAGCAGCACCAGGGCGTCCGGATCGTGCTCGCGCAGCTGGCGCACCAGCTCCGTGCCGCGCATTCGCGGCATCATCAAATCGGTGATCACCAGGTCGAAGTCTCCCTGGCGGTGGCGGCGTAGCGCGGATGCGCCGTCATGAACGACCTCCACCGCATAGCCCTCGTCGCCGAGGAGCTGCATGAAGAACCGGCACATCTCCGGGTCGTCGTCGACGACGAGGATCCGGCCCGGGATCTGTTCCTTGAAGTCCATGGTCATTCTTTCAAGCCGCGGCGTGCTCCGGAACCTGCCCGAAGACCGGGAGATCGATGATGAACCTGGTGAACTTGCCGTGTTCGCTCTCGACCCGGATCTCGCCGCCGTGTTCCTTGACGATCCCGTAGCTCACGGCCAGACCAAGGCCGGTGCCTTCCCCGACGTCCTTGGTGGTGAAAAAAGGATCAAAGACGTGGCCGAGATGGGCGGCTTCGATCCCTTCGCCGTCGTCCTCGATAACGACCCTGACCCACCCCGGGGGAGGCCCGATTTCTTCGCGCGCCGACTCGCAGCTTATGGTGATCCGCCCGCCGTCGCTCAGCGCATGCAGCGAATTCAGGTAGAGATTGACGAACACCTGCTGCAGAAGATCGGGATCCGCCTGGATCGCGGGGAGCCGCTCATCGGCCTCAATCTTCACGCTTGCACCCTTTTCGGCGATTTTGTGCCCGACCAGGCTGGTCACGTTTTTCAGGAGCAACGGGAGATTGACGGTGCGAAAGGCAGGCTCCCGGCGGCGCGAAAACTCGAGGAGCTGGCGCACGATGTTCGCGATCCGGTCCATCTGCGACCGAATGATCTGGAGGTTTTCGGTGATTTCTTCGGTGCTGCGGGGACGGCGCAGAAGATACTCCGCCCGCCCTCCTATGATGTTGAGAGGCGTCCCGATCTCGTGGGCGAGGCCGGCCGCGAGCTGCCCGACCGAGGCCAGCCTGTCCGATTCACGCAGGTGGCGCTCGAGGCCCAGCCGTTCCTGCTGCTCCCTGACCAGCTGGCGGTAGCTGTCCTGGAGACGTTCGCACATCTGGTTGAACTCGCGCGCGAGCTGGCCGATTTCATCACGGCTGCGGATCTCGATCCGCTCGCTCCAGTGCCCTTGTCCCATCTCGCGGATCCGGGCGATCAGCTCGCGAATCGGGCGCGAGACGTTGCGGCGAACCAGAACCGGGATGAGGATGCAGAGGACGAGCACCAGAGCCGAGGTCGTCAGGATAATGCGATTGCGCCTGGCCTGAATGCTCGTGGCGAATCCCCACCCCCGGCGCGCGAGCACGAAGGCGCCGACGATCTTTCGATCGGAGTCCAGGATCGGTTCGATCCGGTAGTAAACCGGGTGAGCGGGGCTTTCGGTATAGCCGTCGACTTCCCTGCCCGAGCGGAGCACGGGAGCGGGATCGATGTCCAAGACTGGCTGCGGGTCGAGTCCGGGGAAATCGTCGGTCGGCTTGAGCGACGCCGAGACCGCGACCGATCGGCCCGAAACGTCGTAGACGACGACACCGTGAATGTTTCCGCTTCGCGCCACGCCGTCGATGAACCTCTGGGTGGCGCCGAGATCCCGCTCCTCGCCGTACATATAGCCGAGCGCGGCCTGGATGGCGCGGCTCAGCCCCAGCATGCCGACCTTCATCTCGCGGAGGATGTTCTCCTTTTCCTGGCGGACGCTGAAATAACCGTGAACCACCATGGTCACCACCAGCGTGCTCACGAGGAAAAAAACGAGCTTGGTGCCCAACCCGACGGATCGGAAGTTGAAGCGCATATGCAGTCCGGCCTGTGGCAAATTACAACGGCGCGTGGGTTGTTGCAACAAACGAATAAAACCTC
Organism: Candidatus Zixiibacteriota bacterium; assembly: GCA_035574315.1. Lineage (NCBI taxonomy): Bacteria > Pseudomonadati > Candidatus Zixiibacteriota > Candidatus Zixiibacteriota bacterium. The sequence continues at coordinate 77,386 of DATLYW010000024.1, read as the reverse complement.
TTCCCGCCGATAGTTAGAGCGAAAAGCCCCCGGAGGCATCGTTTCGTCGTTTCATTCTGCAACAGCCGGTTTTCCTCCTGGCTCGAAAAAGATTGCAATCTCCGACGCGCGGTCACACTTCCCGGATGGCATCGCAATTGCTGAACCAGCACATCGAAGCGACGGTCGCTGCTGATACGGCGCCAACGAAAGCGGCGGTGCGGTGATCGTCAATGTTCAAATTCAGCGGAGAAAGGAGGTGACCGAATGAAAAAAGCACTGTTGGCATTAACGCTCGTCCTGGGTCTCAACACCGCGGCGTCGATCATCGGGCTGAGCGGTGGTTTCGTCCATGCTCAGGAGAGCCCGGAACCGGCGCCCAAACCGGACGCGCCAGAAAAGCCGGATTAAACAGCAGCCAGATATCAGGAACCGCCGGAGCAGGACCCATCCTTCTCCGGCGGCTATCTTTCGACCCGAAACGACCGGAATTCCCCGCGGAACGTCTCCCATTCGACCGTCACTCCGTCGACGCGGGCTCCCGGGGGGCCCTGGCGGCACCAGGAGATAAACTCATCAAGCCTGGCCCGCTCCCCCTCGGCGACGATCTCCACGGAGCCGTCCGGCCGATTTCGCACCCACCCCGTGACCGCGCGCCGTTCGGCCTCCCGTTGCGCCGAGGCGCGGAAGAAAACCCCCTGGACCCTCCCGGTGATCCGCAGGTGCACCCGAGCAAGATTTTCGCTCATGACGGGTTGTCCGTACCGACGATTTTCCTCGAACCGGGCCGGTTTGACAACCGCGGGGTTCCTTTTGTAGTGTTACGCCGGTCGCGGGGGTCAGTCTGCCGAAGAGCGTGCCGAGACAGTGGTTGGATTGCAGCACCCGTTTGAGGCCTTGCCCTTTGGACAAGTCGATCCGCCGATGTTTGCCGTTCCATTGTTCCGGAAGGAGGGCCAAGCATGGGAGCGAAGCTGTACGTTGGTAATCTGCCCTACTCGGTCACAGAGGAAAGGCTTCAGAGACATTTCGCCCAGCACGGCTCGGTCGTGAGCGCAAGAATCATCACCGACAAGCTCACCGGCCGCTCCAAGGGCTTCGGCTTCGTCGAAATGGGCTCCGACGACGAGGCGCAGCGGGCCGCCACGGCGCTGAACGGGACGAACTTCGAAGGCCGCAATATCGTCGTCAGCGAGGCCCGGCCGCAGGCTCCCCGGACATCCCGGCCGGGAAAAAGCGAGAACCGGTCCGGTCCCAACCGCTAGGGGCCTTCCACGAGCTCCAGGAATTCGCTTTCGCTGAGGATCCGGACACCCAGATCCTGGGCCTTTTTCAGCTTGGAGCCCGGGTCCGCTCCCGCTACCACATAGGTAGTGTTGCGGCTGACGCTGGAGGCGACCCGCCCGCCGAGGGACTCGATTCGCTGCTGAGCCTCGACGCGCGAGAAACGCTCGAGCGCGCCCGTGAGAACGAAGGTGGCTCCCGCCAGCCGACCGGCTCTTTTCTCCTCGGCCTTGAAGAGAACCCCCGCCTTGCGCAGCTTTTCGACCACGGCCCGGTTCTCGGGCTGGGCGAAGAAACGGGCGATGCTTCTGGCCACCTCCGGCCCGATTTCCCTTACTTCCATCAGCTGCTCCTCGGTGGCCTGCATGACGGCTTCGAGGCTGCCGAAGTGCTCCGCCAGGAGCCTGGCCGTCGCCTCCCCCACGTGGCGGATGCCCAGAGCCGTCAGACCTCGCGCAAGGGTCGCCTGCTTGCTCTTCGCGAGCGCGGCCAGGAGGTTTTGCGCCGATTTCTCCCCCATGCGCTCCAAGCCGGCGATCTGCTCCCGGGTGAGGCTGTAAAGGTCCGCTGGATCGCGCACGATCCCCCGGTCGACGAGCTGATCGATCAGCTTCTCTCCGAGGCCCTCGATATCCATCGCGCCCCGGGAGCCGAAGAACCTGAGGCTCTCCTTGAGCTTGGCCGGGCACGAAAGGCCGACGCACCGGTAGGCGGCTTCACCCGCCTCGCGGTACACCTCCGCGCCGCAGACCGGACAGCGCGACGGCATGGAGAATTTGCGCTCTTCTCCCGTCCGCTTCTCGACCAGCACCTGAACCACGTAGGGGATGACGTCGCCCGCGCGCTCGACCACCACGGTGTCCCCGATGCGAATGTCTTTGCGCTCGATCTCGTCCATGTTGTGCAGTGACGCGCTCCTCACCACGACCCCGCCGATCGGCACCGGAGTCAGGCTCGCCACGGGGGTCAGCGTCCCGGTGCGACCCACCTGAGGCTGGATGTCGAGGATGCGCGCGGTCGCCTGGCGCGGCTTGAACTTGTAGGCGATCGCCCAGCGCGGCGAGCGCGCGATCACGCCGAGACGGCGCTGGAGCTCGGCGCTGTTGACCTTCACCACCAGACCGTCGATCTCGTAGGGCAGCTCGTCCCGCAGGCTCTCGATGTATTCACGGTGCGCCAGAACCTCGTCGAGGCCGCGGCAGACCTTCGCAAAGGGCACCGGCTTGAGCCCCCATTGCCTCAGCGCGTCGAGGAACTCCCAGTGCGTTCGAAGCCCGTTTCCCGAGAGCTCCCCGGCGCCGTGGCAGAAAAGATCGAGGGGCCGCCTGGCCGTTATGCGGGAATCGAGCTGCTTGAGCGAGCCGGCTGCGGCGTTGCGCGGGTTGGCGAAAACCGGCTGTCCGGCCTCCTCCCTCTCGCGGTTGAGGCGCTGAAAGGCGCGGGTGGGCAGGTAAACCTCGCCGCGCACCTCGAGCCGGCTCGGGACCGGACGCCGGTCGCCCTTCAGCACCAGCGGGACCGAGCGGACGGTCTTGAGGTTCAGCGTGATGTCCTCGCCCTCAAGGCCGTCGCCGCGCGTCGAGCCGACGGTGAAGCGGCCGTTCTCGTAAACCAGCTCCACGGCGACGCCGTCGATCTTCGGTTCGGCGACGTACTCGAGCGGCTCGGTGGTCTTGAGGAAACGGCAAATCCGCTCCTCGAACTCCCGCATCTCTTCGGCGGTGTTGGCGTTGTTGAGCGAGAGCATCGGAACGGAATGGCGCACGGTTGCAAATTGCTTCAGGGGCGGAGCGCCGACCTTTTGCGACGGCGAATCGGGGGAGAGGAGCTCGGGGAAGGCCGCTTCGAGCTCGAGCAGCCTGCGAAAGAGACGATCGTACTCGGCGTCGCTGATCGTCGGATCGTCGAGCACGTAGTAGCGGTAGTTGTGGGTTTCGATCTGCTCGCGCAGCTCGCGGAGCTCGCGCTCCGCCTGCTCACGGGATAGTTGCGCCATACCGGGGACCGCCGCCGGAAGCGGCGGCAAAAAAACAAGTAGCACAATCGATTGCGGGAGTGAAACCGTCTTCTCCCCACGTCGATTCGTTGACCGGCCGCGGGGAGTATGTTAACCCATTTTTGTGATGGCTACCCGTCTGGCCCGGGGCGCAGTTTTTGTCCTGCTTCTCTCCGGTTGCGCTTCGACGGTGCCAGAGACCAGGCTCCCTCCCGAGGGGCTTTCCTGGAAGCCCGAAGGACCGTTCAGCCGCGAAAAAAAGGTCGACATCCCGGCCGAGGCCCGAAGCATCTCGCATTTCATGAAGGGCCAGCTGCTGCTGGGGGAGGGCGCGTTCGAAGAGGCGCTCCGGGAGTTCGAAGCAGCGGCGGCGGCGAGCCCCGACGACGCCTTCCTGCGCTATCGCCTCGCCACCCTGCGGCTTCGCAAAGGGGATCTCAAAGGCGCCGTGCAGGAGGCCGAGGCAGCCGTCCGGCTGGACCCGAACAGAGTCGAGCATCGCCTGCTGCTTGCCGGACTCTACTCTTCGCTCCGTGACCACGCCAAGGGGCTGCACGAATATCACGAGGCGCTGAAGCTCGATCCCAAGAACCAGGAGGCGCTGCTCTATCTCGGCGCGCTCTACCTGCAGATGGAGGATTACGCGAACGCGACCCGCTATCTGGAGCAGCTCCTGGCGCTCGCTCCGGAATCGGCGCTGGGCCACTACTATCTCGGTCGGGTGAAAGCCAGGAGCAAGCTTTACCTGGCCGCGGAGCAGAGCTACCGCAAGGCGCTCGAGATCAATCCGCGCTCGGAGCCGGCGCTGATGGATCTCGCGCTCGTCTACGAGCTCGAAGGCAAGACCGAAGAAGCGATCCAGACTTATCAACGGGTGCTGCAGGTCAACGCGAAAAACGCCTGGGCACGCAAGCGGCTCGGCGAGATCTACGTCGGCCAGAACAGGCTGGACGAGGCACTGGCCCAGTTTCAGAAGCTCGAGGAGACGGAGGCCGATCCGCGCGAGACCCGCGTCAAGATCGGCCTGATCTATTACGAAAAGGGCGATTTCGAGCGGGCTGCGACGGAATTCAATCTGGTCCTGGCGGCCGATCCCGGCAACGACCGGGTCCGTTATTATCTCGGCGCGACCTACACGGAGCTCAAGGCGGACGAGAAGGCGGCGGAGGAGTTCGAGCGGATCCCGGAAACCAGCGAATTCTACGTCGACGCGCGGGTGCAGGCGGCCTACATCCACGATCGGCGGGAACAGACCGACAAGGCGATCGAGGCGATGCTCGCGGCGGTGCGCAAGAAACCCGACCGGAAGGAATTCTACGCGTTCCTTTCGTCGCTGTACCGTAAGGCCAAGAACTACCCCAAGGCGATCGAGGCGATGGAGCGCTTCCTGGCCCTCGATCCGAACAACGACCAGGCCTATTTTCAGCTCGGCGCGCTGCACGACGAGAACAAGGACAAGGAACGGAGCATCGCCGCGATGAAGCGGGCGATCGATCTCAATCCGAAGAATGCGGCCGCCTTGAATTACCTCGGCTACACGTGGGCGGAGATGGGCGTGCGGCTCGACGAGGCCGAAAGCTTGATCCTGCGGGCGCTCAAGATCGAGCCCAACGACGGCTTTTACATCGACAGCCTCGGATGGGTGTACTATCAGAAGGGCGACTACCCGCGGGCGGTCGAGCACCTCGAACGGGCCGTGGAGATCACCGTCGACGACCCCACCATCCTCGAGCACCTCGGGGACGCTTACGAGAAGGTCGGCAAGCCGGATCGGGCTTTGGTGCGCTATCGGGACGCTCTGAAGAAAAGCAAGGAAGACGAGCAGGTCAAGCGCCTCCGCGAAAAAATCCAGCGCCTGGAGAAGAAAATTTGACCGGGCGGGAGCGGGGCTTGAGCCTTTTTCCCCGTGCGGCGCGCGCGGCCGGCGGGCCGCAGGGCCGGGACGGGCCGGAGAGGGCGCGGCGCTCGCATCGCTCGACGGTCCTTTCCCTCGTCGTCGCGCTGGTCGTGCTCCCGGCATGTGCGGCGATCGTCGCCCCGCCAGCTCCCGAGCGGCCTTCAAGGCAATGGGAAGCAGCTGACATTCTCGAGAGCCTGGCGCGGCGGGAGCGGGAATTCCGCTCGCTCAAGGCACTGGCCAGCGTCCGCTACGCCGGACCTGACGGGAAAAAGGGCTTCCAGGAGGCGGTGGTGGTGGAGCGACCGGAGCGGCTCCGGCTCGAAACGCTTTCGTTCTTGGGCACGATCCTGATCGTCACTGCCAACGCGCAGGAAATCACCGGCTACCATATCCGGGAAGGGGCCTTCGTACGGGGCCGCCCGACCAAGGAAAACCTGCTCCGCCTGGCGGAGATTCCGCTGGAGCTGAGAGAAATGACGGCGCTGCTGCTCGGGCTCCCGCCGGTGGCGCTCGACGGGAGGTGGCGGCAGGACGGCAACGCCCTGGTCTTCGCCGGCGCCGACGGCGGAGGCGATGTGGTGCGCTTCGAGTCGGCGGAGGCGGTTCCGACGGGCTGGGAGCGGACCGGCTCCGGCGGCACCGTCGAGCTGAGCGCGACGTTCGCCGACTACACCCCCACGCGCGCCGGCCTTTTCCCGACCCGGATCGACATCGAGTCGCCAGGGCGCGGGCAGCGGCTGGAGATCCGCTATCAGGGGCCGGAGCTGAACCTGCCGCTTGCGCCCGAGCTCTTTACGCAGCAAAAGCCCGAGCACGCGACGGAATTTCCGATCGAGGCGGTCGGCCGTTGATCGTCGTCGCCGCGGGAAGAACCGCAAGAGAAACGGCGCCACCATGAAGAGAAGCGGATTCTTCGTCTTGCTGGTCCTCCTGACGCTCGCCGTCGGGATTGCTTTCCTCGCTTCCGGCCGGGAAGGGCGGCCGCCCGGCGTGGAAGCGGCGGGCGGCACACCGGGTGCGACGGGGAATTCGGGAGCCTGGGTGGCGGAGGTCGTTTTCCGGGAGGAGTCCGACCCCGCCAAGGCGATCGACATGATGGAGGCAGGGGAGATCCAGGTCTACTCGATGGGCATAAACGACCCGGAACTCTATCGGAAGATCCAGTCGTCACGGACGATCCAGCACGAGATCTCCTACGGCTCGAACACCGAGCTGGCGTTCAATCCGGTGGGTCCGACCTTTCCGCGGACGGGCGAGCTCAACCCGTTTCACGTCCCCGCGATCCGCGAAGCCGTGAACTGGCTCATCGACCGGGACTACATAGTCGAGGAGATCTACCGGGGGCTCGCGGTCCCGAGATATCTGCCTCTCACGAGCGCATTTCCGGACTACGCGCGCCTGGCGGACGTGGCCCGCCAGCTGGAGCTCCACTACGCCTACAATCCGGAAAAGGCCAAGGAGGTCATCTCCCGGGAGATGATGCGTCTGGGGGCGACGCGGGTCGACGGCCGTTGGTGGTTTCGGGGAAAGCCGGTGCGGCTGATCTTCCTGATCCGGCCGGACGATCATCAGCGGCGCGAGATCGGCGATTACGTCGCCACGCTGCTGGAGAACCTGGGATTCGTGGTCGAGCGCCAGTACAAGACCGCCACCGAAGCGTCGCCGATCTGGGTTCAGGGCGACCCGGCCGAGGGGCGCTGGCACATCTACACCGGCGCCTGGATCACGCTGGCGGTGGATCGCGACCAGGCCGACAACTTCGACGCCTATTACACCCCGCGCGGCCGCCCCGACCCGTTGTGGCAGGCCTATCGGCCCGACCCGAAGCTCGCCCGGGTGGCCGAGCGGCTGCGCAACCGCGACTACACCAGCCCCGAGGAGCGCAAAAAGCTCATGGCGGAGGCGCTGCGGTTGTCGCTCCATGATTCGGTGCGGGTCTGGCTGGCGGACAGCATCAACGTGTGGCCGCGCCGCCGGGAGGTCTCTATCGCCGCCGACCTCGCCGGAGGGATCTCCGGCTCTCTCTTGTGGCCCTACACCATCCGGTCCCCCGGACGCCGCGCGGTTCATTTCGCCAGCCCCGGCATGCTGACCGAACCGTGGAACCCGATCGCGGGGAGCAACTGGATCTACGACAACATCATCATGCGGAGCACGCAGGACGCGGCCACGCTGCCGGACCCCTTCACAGGGTTGTACTGGCCGCAGCGCGTGAAGGCGGCCGAGGTCCACGTACAAAAGGGGCTGCCGGTCGTCCGGACGCACGAGTGGCTGTCGCTCCATTTCGTTCCGGTTATTGAGGTGCCGCGAGACGCCTGGCTCGATTGGGACGCTAGCGGCCAGCGCTTCGTCACGGTCGGGGAGAGGCATCCGAAGGGGCTTCGGGCGCGTACGAGGACGGTGGTGCGCTACGAAGACGAGCTCCTGAAGAAGAGCTGGCACGACGGGACAAGAATTTCGCTCGCTGACTTCGTTTTCGGGTTGATTCTCGCTTTCGACCGGGCAAAGCCGCAGAGCCCGGTCTTCGATCCGTCGGCGGTCCCCGTCTTCGAAACGTTCATGCGCCATTTCCGGGGGCTGCGGATCGTCGAGGAGGATCCGCTGGTCGTGGAAATCTACAGCGACCAGCTCTACCCCGACGCGGAGCTGATCGCCGCGTCACGCGCCGCCGATTTCTACACGAGCGTGCCGTGGCACGAGCTGGCGCTCGGTTTTCTGGCGGAGCGCGATCGACAGCTCGCGTTTTCTTCTTCGAAGGCCGACCAGCTCAAGGTCGAGTGGATGAGCTACATCGCGGGACCGAGTCTTGAGATCCTCGGACAAAAGCTCACGGCGGCGCTCGCCGAGGGCTTCATCCCCTACGAGAAGACCCTCGGTCGGTACGTCGACCGACGCGAGGCGGTGGAGCGGTACCGCAAGCTCCAGGCGTGGCGCCGGGCGCGCGGCCACTTCTGGGTCGGCAACGGGCCCTTCTACCTCCACGCCGTCTATCCGGTGGAAAAGATCGTTGTCGTCAGGCGATTCGAAGGCTTCACCGACCCGTCCGAGAAATGGGTGCGCTTTACGGAGCCCCGCATCGCCGACGTCGAGGTTTCCGGCCCGCGGATGCTCAAGAGGGGCGCGCCGGCGGAATTCCTGGCCCGGGTCAGCTTCCGGGGCAAACCCTATCCCGCGGCGGACATCGAGCGGGTTCGCTATCTTCTCTTCGATTCCCGCGGCGCGCTGATCGAGCTGGCGGACGCCCGGCCGGCGGGCGAAGGCACATGGCGGATCGCGCTGCCCGGCGCTCAGACCTCGCGCCTCGCCGCGGGCGCCAATCGACTCGAGGTCGTGGTGACGCCGCGGGTGGTCGCCGTGCCGTCCTTCAAGACCTACTGGTTCGTGACCTTGCCCGACGAGACCGTCCGCGGCCGCGCGCCGGCCGCGGGGAGGAGAGGCTGATGGTCGGCCGGACTCTGCGCTATCTCGCCCTCCGGGCAATCTCGCTCTTTCTCACCGTGGTCGCCGGGGTCTACATCTCCATCCTGGTCGCCAACATGGGCGGGTACGTCGACCAGATCCGCCGGGCGCAAATCCGCGAGCAGGTCGGAACCGCCGCCCTCGGCGACCGCAACCTCAGGCAGCTCCCGCCGGCCGAGGTGCGGCGGATCATCGACGAGCGGGTCGCGCTCGAGGAGCGACGGCTGGGATTGGATCGCCCTTTCCTCCTGCGCAGCTTCGACTACCTGGCGGACGCCCTTACGCTTTCCCTGGGCAGGGCCGAGCGTCTCACCAGCGACCGGGGGTCCCGGCAGGTTCGGGCGATCATCCTGGAGCGGTTGCCGGCGACGCTGCTCCTCTTCGGCACCGCCGATCTCATCGTCTTCGTGCTCGCGATCACCGTGGCGCTTTCGCTATCGCGCCGCTACGGCAGCCTCGCGGATCGAATGGTGGTCGCGCTCGCTCCGACCTCCGCGGCGCCGGCGTGGTTCTACGGCATCTTCCTGATCCTGGTCTTCGCGTCGATGTTCCGCCTTTTGCCCTTCGGCGGGATGGTCGCCGTTCCGCCGCCGGAATCTCCGCTGGCCTACGCATTCAGCGTGGCGCGGCACCTGGTCCTGCCGCTGGCGGCGGTCCTGCTCGGCTCGCTGTTCGTTTCGATCTACAACTGGCGCACGTTCTTCCTCATCTATTCCAGCGAGGACTACGTCGAGGTCGCCAAGGCCAAGGGACTTCCCTCGGCGGCGATCGAGCGGCGCTATATCCTGCGACCGACGCTGCCGCCCATCATCACGAGCTTCGCCTTCACCCTGATCTCGCTCTGGAGCGGAGCGATCATTCTCGAGACGGTCTTCAGCTGGCCGGGCCTGGGGCGGCTGCTTTTCCAGGCCGTCGGCCAGTTCGATACGCCGGTGATCATCGGATCGGTGGTCATCTACGCCTACCTGCTGGCGCTGACGGTGTTCCTCCTGGATATTCTCTATGCGCTGGTCGACCCGCGGGTGAAGGTCGGGGGCGGCGCGGGAGGGAGCCCGTGAGCGCGCTGCGCGAGGTTTTCCGGGAGTTCGCCCGCTACCCCTCGGCCGTCACCGGGCTGATCATCATCGGCGCGCTGGTGGTCCTGGCGCTTTACACCGTGATCGCCATTCCCTACTCCGAGGGGATCCATCTATGGCGCGGCGGAGAGGCGGTGTGGATCGAGAGCCCGAGGAACGCGCGGCCGAAGTGGGTGAACCTGTTTTCGCGAGCGCGGCTGCCCGAAACGCTGGTCGTGAGCTCGGAGACGAAGGCCGCCAGACGGGTGCAGTCGTTGCCGGGCGGCCTGCGGACGTTCTGGATCTCGCTGCCGTTCGATTATCCGTACGACGCGTTTCCCAGCGAGATCAATCTCTTCTTCAAGGCGAAGTTCAAGGAGCAGCGCCCTTACGTCTCCCTCTACTGGCTGACACCGGACGGCCGGCGCATCGCCCTGGGCGATCGGACCGTGCGCGCCGCGGCCGAGCGCTACAGCGTCTCGCTCGACCGCTCGCTGGCGCAAAAGCTCGGCCGTTTGCCTCCCGAGATCGGCCTCTTCGCGCCTCCGGGGGCAGCGGCCGAAAGCGCGGCGCCGATCCGGGGGCGCTACGAGCTGCGGATCGAAGGGCTGCTGTTCGAAAAGGCGTCGACGCTGGACGCGAAGCTCGTCGTCTACGGCCAGGTCTTCGGGCTCGCCGGCACGGACCACCGCCGGCGCGACATCATGGTGGCGCTCCTCTGGGGGACGCCCGTCGCGCTGGCGTTCGGGTTCCTCGCCGCCCTGGGCTCGACGATGACCACCCTGGTAATCGCGGCGACGGGAGTCTGGTTCGGCCGGTGGGTGGACGCCGTCATCCAGCGGATCACCGAGGTGAACGCCATCCTCCCGGTCCTCCCGATTCTCATGATGATCGGTATCTTCTACTCGCGCAGCCTCTGGGTAATGCTGGGCGCCATCATCGCTCTCAGCGTCTTCAGCCTCGGGATCAAGACCTATCGCTCGATCCTCCTGCAGGTCAAGGAATCTCCCTACATCGAGGCGGCGCGCACGTACGGGACCGGCCATTTCCGCATCGTTTTCCGCTACATGATCCCGCGGGTCGTGCCGGTGCTCGTGCCCCAGTTCGTGACGCTCATCCCCTCGTTCGTCTTCCTCGAGGCGGGGCTCGCCGTGCTGGGGCTGGGCGACCCCGTGCTGCCGACCTGGGGCAAAGTGGTGAACGACGCCTACGCGAACGGGGCTCTCTACAAAGGGTATTATTACTGGGTGCTCGCGCCGTCGGTCTTGCTGATGCTGACCGGGAGCGGGTTCGCCCTGGTCGGCTTCGCGCTGGACCGCATCTTCAACCCGAGGCTGAGAACGTTATGAGCGCGGCTCCCCTTCTCCGCGTCGAGGAGCTGCGCCTCTACTTCGGCACCGCCAAGGGCGCGGTTCGCGCCGTCGACGGGGTGAGCTTCGAGCTCGAGCGCAACCGCGCGATGGTGATCCTCGGGGAGTCGGGCTGCGGCAAGAGCTCGCTGGCGCGAGCTCTCCTGCGCCTGCTGCCGCGCAACGTGGCCACGTACTCCGGACGCGTGCTGCTCGACGGCGTCGACCTCATGGGGTTCGACGACGAGCGCTTCAGGCGCGAGGTGCGGTGGACCAGGATCTCGCTCGTGCCGCAGGCGGCGATGAACGCGCTCAACCCGGTGGTTCGCGTCGGCGAGCAGGTGGCGGAGCCGCTGTCGGTTCATGGAGGTCTGGACAGAAAGGCGAGCTGGGAACGGGCCCGGGACATGCTGCAGCGAGTCGGGCTGCCGCCGGACTTCCTGCACCGCTATCCCTTCGAGCTGAGCGGGGGAATGCGGCAGCGCGCTGCGGTGGCGATGGCGCTGATCACCCACCCGCAACTGGTGGTGCTCGACGAGCCGACGTCCGCCCTGGACGTTCTCACCCAGGCCAACATCATGAACGTGCTCAAGCGGACACGGCGGGAGCTGCGGACGAGCTTCATCCTGATCACCCACGATGTCGCGACCTCGAGCGAGCTGGCGGACGACGTCGCGGTCATGTACGCCGGGCAGATCGTGGAGCTGGCCGCGGCCGAGCTTTTCTTCCGCGACCCCCTCCACCCCTACTCCCGCAAGCTCATGGCGAGCGTGCCGCGGCTGCGCGACGACAAGGAGCTCGACTTCATCCCGGGAGAGCCGCCGAGCCTGATCGATCCGCCGGCGGGTTGCCGCTTCGCGCCCCGTTGCCCGTTACGGTTCGAGAAATGCGCCGAACATCCGCCCCTGATCGAAGCGGGTGGAGGCCGCCGGGTGCGCTGCTGGCTTTACGACGCGGCGGTCACCCGGGGCGAGGCGGCGGCCGCCGCGGGTCCGGGACAGGGCTAGCCAAAGGGAAGGGTAGCGGCGCTCTCGAAGCCGCGGGCATGGAACGGAGATGAAGGCCGAACTGACCGAACGGGATGCCGAGCCGGAGGCGCGTGACGCCACGCTGCTGCGCGTACGAAACCTGCGCACGGAGTTCGAGCTCCGCCGATGGGTATTCGGGCGGGCCGGAGTGGTGCGTGCGGTGGACGGCGTGAGCTTCGATCTCAGGCGCGGCGAAGCGGTCGCCATCGTGGGGGAGAGCGGCTGCGGCAAGAGCAGCCTCGCGAAGACGATCCTCGGGCTGTATCGGCCGCGCCAGGGCGAGGTGACCTTCGAGGGGAGAAACCTGGCGGAGGCCGACGGCGACGCGCTGCGCTGGTATCGCTCGCAGGTGGGCTACGTCCAGCAGGATCCCTACGGGGCGCTGCCGCCGTTCATGAACGTCCGGCGCATCCTGCTGGAGCCGCTGATTGTCAACCGCGCCGGGAGCAAGCCGGCAAGGGAGGAGCGGATCCGCGAGGTCCTGCAAGAGGTCCGGCTCATACCGCCGGACGATTTTCTGCCGAAATTTCCCCATATGCTGAGCGGCGGCCAGCAGCAGCGGGTGGTGATCGCCCGGGCGATGATTCTGCGGCCCAAGCTGCTGGTCGCCGACGAACCCGTCTCGATGCTCGACGCCTCGGTGCGGGTCGAGATCCTCCAGCTGCTGCGCAACATCCAGCGCGCCCACAATCTGGCCGTCATCTACATCACCCACGATCTGTCGTCGGTGCGTCACTTTTCGGAGCGCGTGTTCGTGATGTACGCGGGGAAGATCGTCGAAAAGGCCGAAGCGCGCGAGCTGGTTCACGACCCGCTTCATCCCTACACGCGCGCCTTGCTCGCAGCGATCCCCGATCCCGATCCGCGCAACGCGGCGGTCTTGAAGGAGCTTCCCCCGGGAGAGCCCCCCAGCCTGATGCGGCCGCCGGCCGCCTGCCGATTTCACCCGCGTTGTCCCGAGCTCGTTAAAGGGCTGTGTGATGTCGAGGAGCCGCGGGAGCTCGAGCCGAAGCCCGGCCATTTCGTGCTGTGCTGGCTGTACCGTTGAGGCGCGAAGCTCTGGGCTCTTGCGCCGAAAGCCTCCTTTCTGTTAATCGACTCGCAGACCATGGAAACGACAGGCCGGAGCCTCGAAGCGGTCAAGGCGGAGATCCGGCGGCGGGCGGGAAGGATCAATCCCTTCGAAAGAGCCAAGCCGGACGATGTCGCGTCCGTGCTCGAGCGGCTGGAAAGCCTCGATCCCGATCTGTGGGGTCGGGAATGGGCAAGGCTCGGGCGGCACTACGAAAGCCTCGGAGAGGAACAGGAGAAGCTCGGAAACCCCGGGCGGGCGGGCGCGGCTTTCTACCAGGCGTACGAGTACTACCGCATCGGCCGTTACCCTGTCCCGGGAAGCCCCGAGAAGATGAATTGCTACCGAAGCGCGCTTCGCTGCTTTCTCCGCGCGGCCCCTTGCCTCGATCCGCCCGCCGAGCGGGTGGAAATCCCGTTCGAGGGCAAAAAGGTCGTCGGTTACCTGCAGGTCCCGGGCGGACTCGATCGGCCGCCCGTGGTCATGCATTGGGGCGGGGTGGACGGCTGGAAGGAAGATCGGCGCAGTAACAGCGAGATGCTGCACAAGGCGGGGCTGGCGACGTTTACGATCGACATGCCCGGCACCGGAGAAAACCCGTGCCTGGGTCAGGATCCTCGGGCCGAGAGGACATTTTCCGCCGCCCTCGACTACCTCGAGACCCGCAGCGACATCGACGGGCGCCGCGTCGCCGTCATGGGCGGGAGCTTCGGGGGTTACTGGGCGACCAAGCTCGCCTACGTGGAAGCCGGTCGGTTGCGCGGCGCGGTCAACTGGGGCGCGGGGTGCCACCTCACCTTTCAGGAGGAATGGCTGCGCCCCGCGCTCACGGTCAAAGCGTCGCAGTATCTGATGGGGCCGGCGAGCTTGCTGGAGGCGCGGGCGTACGTCTTCCGGGCGGCCACGCTGGAGGAGGTCCTGCGAATCGCGCCGGGCCTTTCGTTGCTGGCGCAGGGAATCCTCGATCGCCCTTCCGCGCCGCTGCTCTGCATCAACGGCAAGGAGGACGATCAGCATCCGGTAGAGGACATCTATCTTCTCCTGGAACACGGCAGCCCCAAGGACGTGCGCATCATCCCCGGAGCCGGACACATGGGACGCAAGCCGGCCCAGCGCAACGACGAGGTTCAACGCATCGTGACCGAGTGGCTCAAGCAGCGGCTTGCGCGATGACAGGAGCACGCATGGCCAGAATCGCAACGATCGACCGAAAACAGGACCTGGAACCTCCGTACCAGAGCATCTACGACTCGATCGCGCAGAGTCGCGGCCGCGTCGGCGGACCGTTTCTCGCGCTGCTGCACAGTCCCGAGCTGGCGGCCCGAACGGCTCACCTCGGGAGCTATGTCCGGTTCGAATCGACCCTCGACCGCAAAGTCATCGAGCTGGCGGCCCTGGCTGCGTCGCGCGAGCTCGAATGCAAGCACGAGTGGGCTGCGCACGTGACCCATGCGCAAAACGCCGGTATCCCGCTGGCCACGATCCGCGCCATTCACCAGCGCCGCGGCCCCGAGCACTACTCCTCGGAGGACGCCCAGATCATCAGCTTCGTTCAGGAGCTGCTGCGCACGCACAGAGTCAGCGAGGCGACGTTTCAGGCGCTCTACGGCCGGTTCGGGGAGCGCGGTCTCGTCGAGCTGACGGCGACCGTCGGTTACTATGCGATGCTCGCCTGCACGCTCAATGCTTTCGACATCGCGTCGGTCGCTCCGCCCGACGATCTCAAGATCTGAGCCGTAAAATATTCTGTTGCCTGCTTCCGGGCCTCTGGTCCCGCCTTGCCACTTTGAACGGTCGCGCCGCGAAGCGGCAGGACCGGGAGGCCTCCCGGCGCGTACTCCTCGTACGGGGCGCAGCAGTCTTCCCCATCGCGGCGGCAGGTCTCGGCGCCTTTCGACGGATGTCTGGCTGCCAATGCCGGCAGGCGGACGTCCACGAAAAAGAAAGATAGGGAACAGTGCTAACGGTAGAGCGCGAGGTTCGCGATCCGGCGTTCAATCTCGGCCATCATGGTCTCGTAGCGCGGATCGCCGACGCCGCCGAAGCGGCGCTTGAACTCGGCCTCGGGCAGGAATTCGGGCAGGTCCCCGGCCTCAGGCATGAGGTCGCCTTCGAGCACGCCCGCGCTCAGGCGCCGCTGCAACGCCCGCGCGGTCGCGGAATCCGCGGCGCGCTCGCCGAACCGGGCGCCCGCGCGGTCGGCGGCGAGATCATAGAAGGAGAAGCCGCTGCCGCCGCGCGAATCGCCGAGCTCCTTGTAAAGACCGACGGCGTCGGCCAGCGGGGTTCCGGCGCTCGCCGCCAGCGCGCCGGAGACCAGGAAGTGCTTGGCGAGGTCGGCGCGGCCGGCAAGCCTCACCTCGCGCGGCACGGGACGGCGCCAGCGGCGCGCCGCCGGGGCGATTTCCTGAAGCGGGCGGTCATTGGCGTACATCGCGAGGACCAGGAGCGCGGCACGGTTCTCCGCGATCGGCTCTGCCGCCCGTGACCGCTCATGAGCCAGCTGGAAGAGGGGAACGAGCAAATCGACGGCCGCCACGGGGCGCGGAGGCGAAGCGCGCGTCAGCTCGGCGAGCCGATCCTGGTAGGCGCGCAATCGCCGCTGTTCTTCGCCGGAAAGCAGGGCGGAGCGAAGCTTGTCCGGCAGATGCGGCTGCCAGCTGTAGCTGACAACGAGTCGATCGCCGCCGATGTCGATTCCGCGCACGACGTCGCGGGTGATGCCGAATTCCGCCAGCACGCGGGCGAGCAGGCGATTGGCGAGCCACACCGGTACCGGCAGGCGCCCGACCCGCAGGCGGTCGAAGACCGGCGGGCCGCCGTCTCCGGTCAGCACCGCCCTGATGTTGACGAACCTTCCGAGGGGGTTTTCCGGCAGGGTGACGCTCGCCTCGATCGAGATCCGGCCGGCGGAAAGCATGATGCGGGCGCCGCCGCGCGCGAACTGGTGCGCGATGTAGTCGGCGGCGAGATCGAGGTCCTGCTGCAGGATGGTCAGCCTGCGCACGGTTCCGGGGGCGACGCCGCGAGGGTCGTTCTCCTCCAGGGTGCGCGTGGCCCTCTCGATACTGTCCGGGGTGATTTCCGGCGGGCGTTCGAGCACCGATCGGTCATCGATCGCGAGAAAGGCGGCGAGAAGAACCGAAAGAAAGAACAGCGCCGATGCCACCGCCGCCGGGAAGCGCCAGGAACGCATCGTCACCAGACTAGCGGACGCCGGCGGAGATTGCCATCGCGGGCGGCGTCCGGCGGCCGGCCGCGATGCGGAGGGCAAGTTCAGCGGAGCTCGCGCCGCAGCCACCCGAGGATGGTCGGCAGGGTTTCCGGCGTCTGCCCCATGTGGCCGCCCGGGAAGACCCGTGCGGACTTCGGGCTCCCGTGCTCCAGGAGGATGTAGAGATCGTCGATCGGGGTCTGGAGGTCATCCTTGCCGTTGACCACCAGCATCGCGCACGAGGGCTTATCGAGCCAGCCCTGCGTTTTCAGGGACATCGATGGAAAGATGCGGGCGAGCTCGTCGATTGTGCCGACGCCGAAAGCCATGCAGCGGGCGACGTCGTGGTCCATGAGATAGCTTTCGGCGTTGGTCGACCGGCGCAGCCACTCTTCCTGGAAAAAATAGTGGACGCCGCCGCCCCAGACGACCGCCGCACGCAGACGTTCGGCCTCGACGAACGCCATTTTCGCCGCCCAATAGCCGCCGAAGCTGCGCCCGACCATCGCGAGGCGCGCGGGATCCACCTCCGGACGGCGCTCGAGATAGTCGATGACGGCGCTGAACAGGGATTCGCCTTCGGGTGTCGCCTTGATCGGGGACTCTCCCGTGCCCGGCATGTCGATCGCGCAGGTGTTCAGGCCGGCGGCGTGCATCGCTTCCTCGTACTCGTAGGCCTCGGCCTTGAAGCCGTCGATGCCACCGAAGTTGACGATCGTGGGCCGCCGCTCGCCGCCGCGCTTCAACCGGAGATAGGCAGGGATTTTCCCGCCGCCGTACGGGACCTCGACACGCTCGAGCGGCGGATCGAAGTAACGGCCGGCTTTTTCGTAGAGCTCCAGGCTCTTGTGAAAGCAGCGCAGCTTGCCGGGCGTGTGCGGAACCGGATAACGGCCGGCGGCGTAGTAAGCGTAGGCGAGGAAATAGCTCTCGCGCGCCCGGTCGATCCGGCCGTGTCGCTCGTGCTCGGCGCCCTCTTCCTCGTAGCGCAGCGCCACGCCCGCCCACAGCTCGGCCCACAGCTCCGGGTCCTTGCTCGTGAGCTTCTCCACCACCCGCTCCACGTCGTGCGGCCGGAGTCGGCGAAAGACCCGCTTCTTCCCGGTCTGGGAGCGGATTTCGGCTTTGATTTCGTCCAGGCTTTTGACGCGTCCCATGGCCGGCTCCGCTGCGGCTCCCTCTACCTCACCTTGACAATAACTTCAACCTGAAAGTAAGATCCGCGTACCTTCGCGGCAGCAGAGCCGCTCGACCGATCGGAATTGCCGTGACCGCGCTGCTTCAGGTGAAGAACCTGCAGACTTCCTTTTTCACTCCCGAGGGCGAGGTGCGGGCGATCGACGGCGTCAGCTTCGAGATCGAGGAAGGCAGGACGCTGGGGCTGGTCGGGGAGTCGGGCTGCGGCAAGAGCGTGACGTCGCTTTCGATCATGCGCCTGATCGCTTCGCCGCCCGGACGGATCGTCGGCGGCGAGATTCTTTACAAGGGACGTGACCTCCTCAAGCTCAGCAACGAGGAGATGCGCCGCATCCGCGGCAATGAAATCTCGATGATCTTTCAAGAGCCCATGACCTCGCTCAACCCGGTGTTCACCGTCGGCGACCAGATCGGCGAGGCGATCCGCCTGCACCAGGGGCTGGGGAAAAGGGAAGCGAGGAAAAAGACGATCGAGATGCTGCGGCTGGTGAAGATCGCCGACCCCGAATCCCGGGTGGATCACTATCCGCACCAGATGAGCGGGGGGATGCGGCAGAGGGTCATGATCGCAATGGCGCTCTCCTGCAATCCCAGCCTGCTGATCGCGGACGAGCCGACCACGGCGCTCGACGTGACGATCCAGGCGCAGATCCTCGAGCTGATGAAGGAGCTGCAGCAGAAGATCGGCATGGCGCTATTGTTGATCACGCACGATCTGGGGGTGGTCGCGGAACAAGCGGACGACGTGGCGATCATGTACGCGGGCAAGATCGTGGAGCGCTCGCGCGCGGCGGCGATCTTCAGCCGCCCCTTGCATCCCTACACGGTCGGCCTGCTAAACTCGCTTCCGGGGAGCGGCACGGACAAGCGACGCCGCCTGCGCGCGATTCCCGGGGTGGTGCCGAGCCCGTTGCATCTGCCGAGCGGCTGCCGTTTTCGTGACCGCTGCCCCAAAGCGGCCGAGATCTGCGCCACCGCCGAGCCAGCGCTCACGGAGACCGAGCCCGGCCACTGGGCGGCGTGCTATTTCCCGGAGAGCCAGACTGCTTCGGCGGGTGAAGGGGCTCCCGCGCAGTTATGAGACTGCTCGAAGTTCGCGACCTGAGAAAGTATTTCCCGCTGGGGGAAGGGCTGTTTTCGCGCCAGAAAGGGGTCGTCAAGGCGGTGGACGGCGTGACGCTCGACGTCGAGGAAGGCGAAACCCTCGGCGTCGTCGGGGAATCCGGCTGCGGCAAATCGACCCTCGGAAGGACCATCCTGCGGCTCATCGAGCCCACCGCCGGGGAGGTCTATTTCCAGGGCAGGAACTTGTTGGCGCTGCCGCCCCGGGAGCTGCGCGAAATGCGGCGCCAGATGCAGATCATCTTCCAGGACCCCTACGCCTCGCTCAACCCGCGCATGCGCGTGGGCGACATCGTCGGCGAGGGGCTGGAGATCCACAAGCTCGCCAAGGGCAAGGCCAAGCGCGATCGCGTCGTCGAGCTGCTTCGACAGGTGGGCCTGCGGGAGGACCACTACGATCGTTATCCGCACGAGTTCAGCGGCGGCCAGCGCCAGCGCATCGGCATTGCCCGGGCCCTTTCCGTCAGTCCCAAGTTCATCGTCTGCGACGAGCCGGTATCGTCGCTCGACGTCTCGATTCAGGCGCAGATCATCAACCTGTTGCAGGAGCTCCAGGAGCGGATGAATCTCACCTATTTTTTCATCTCGCACGATCTGCGGGTGGTCGAGCACATCAGCCACCGCGTGGCGATCATGTACCTGGGCAAGATCGTGGAGATCGCCGAGAGCGAGACGATCTACCGGGGCGCGAGACATCCCTACACGCGGGCGCTGCTGTCGGCCGTGCCGGTGATCGACACGGCGCGCAGGAGGGAACGAATGGTGCTCCAGGGCGACGTGCCCAGCCCGGTGAATCCTCCCAAGGGCTGCGCCTTTCACCCCCGCTGTCCGTACCGCGAGTCGATCTGCGACCGCGTCGAGCCGCAGCTGGAGTTCGACAGCGCCGGCCACGGGGTTGCCTGCCATGTCTTCGGCCCGGGCCGCCGCGAGGCCGCAGACGCGCCCGCGCCAGCTTGACGAAACGGTGCCGCCGGTCCCGGAGCACGAAGGCTTTGAAATCCCGCGGCGGAATTCGGGTTGAAATCGCGCCATTCGATGGTAAAATTCCGCTGTCTGGGCTCGCCGGCAGGGGCGAGCGGGCGACTGAGAGCCTCTCTGGAGATTTCCCGAGGGGTTTTTATTTTTGTTGAGGAGCGTCGATCATGGCAACGCAGGATACCCGTGTTCCGATGACCGCTCGAGGGTACCAGCTCCTGCTGGAGGAGTTGAAGCGGTTGAAAAGTATCGAGCGCCCGAGGATCGTCCGTGAGATCGAAGACGCGCGGGGCCACGGGGACTTGTCCGAGAACGCCGAGTTCCACGCCGCCAAGGAACGGCAGTCCTTGCTCGACGTTCAGATTCGGGAGATCGAGGACAAGCTGGCGCGCGCTCAGGTGATCGACGTTTCGAAGCTCTCGGGAGACCGGGTGGTATTCGGCGCGACGGTGTCTCTGGTCGATGGCGAAACCGGCGAAAAGGTCGTATATCAGATCGTGGGCGATCACGAAGCGGAACCGAAAAACGGTAGGATCTCCATCAGCTCTCCGGTGGCCCGCGCCCTGATCGGCAAGAGCGAAGGAGACGAAGTCCAGGTTCGCACGCCGACGGGCATCCGAACCTTCGAGATTCTCAGCCTGGAGTTCATCGACTGAGGCCCGACGGCGCAGGCGCCCCTGCATCCCCCGAGGGAGCATGCCTTCTTCGGCCCGAAACGCCGCCCTCGGCCGCGCGGCATACCTGCTTTTTGCCGTGCTTGTGCAGGGCGGATTTTCCGCGCGTCCCGGCGGCGCGGACGTGCTCCTGGAATCCCGGATCGGGTTCGGCGGGCTCTTTCGGCTCGGGCAACCCTTTCCCGTTCAGATCGATCTCACGAACACCGGTCCCGAGGTCCAGGGCAACCTCGATGTCCGCGTGTGGCGCGGCGGCGCTCCGAGGGGCGGCAACCCGTACCCGTTCCATTACCGCCAGCAGGTTTTCCTCGCTCCGCAGGCGCGCAAGAGCGTGCGGCTGACCGTCGATCCCGACTTCGTCAGCCGGCCGCTTACCATCACTTTCTCATCCGCCAGGGTCCGGGCCGGCCGCGAAATCGATCTCCGGCGCCATTTCTCTCCGACGCCGCTGGCGTTGCTGTTGAGCGAAGGCAGCCGCATCCCGTGGATTCCCCCGACCGCCCTCGGCGCGGGCCGACTCGTTTCGGTTTCGATTTCGGAGGTGCCCGCCGAGGCCCGGGCGCTGCTCGGCGTTTCCACCCTGATCGTGTACGACCAATCGCTGCAAGATCTTTCCCCGGAGCAGATCCACGCGCTGGAGACCTGGATCGCTGCGGGAGGGCGCCTGCTGATTCTCGCCAGCGTTCATGCGGCCCTCTACCAAGGGCCTGCGATGAATCGGTTCCTGCCCGTAAAAGTCAGCGGGCTGAAGAAGCTATCGGGCGCTGCCGCGCTCAAGCTGCCGGGTGCCGCCGATCTCAAGGAGCTCTGGATCCAGGAAGCCAGGCCGGTGGCGGGAAGGACCATCCTGGAGCTGGAGGGCAGCCCGATTGTCGTCGAGGCGGATCGCGGCAAGGGGAAGATCGTCTATCTCGCTCTCGATATCGGCCGGCCGCCGCTGGCGGGCTGGAACGGCCTTACGGAGCTTTTCAAGGGCGCGCTCGCGCCCCTTCCCGAGCGGGTCGCGGGGTCGCGCTCGGTATGGGACGAATCGGTCTTCCTGAGGTTGTTCCTCAATCCGACCCTGATCTCCACCTACATTCCTTCGGGGGCTCTTTTTGCAGCCCTTCTCGGATATACCGGCGTGGTCTTTTCCGCGCCGTGGATCTGGCAACGGCGAAAGCTGAGTTTCGGTCGCGCGCTCGCCGGTTTGTTCCTTTTTTCGGCGGCGTCTTCCGTCGGCGGCTATCTTTTCTTCGGTCGCGGCGGCAACATCCCGGACGGAGTGATGGTTTCGGCAACGCTGCTCGACGAAATCGCCGAGGGCTATGCGGAGGCCCAATCGAACGTCGGAATCTTCTCCACACAGCCTCGGGACTTCGACCTGCGGGTCGACCCGGGCTGGCTGGACCTCCTCCCGGTCAGCGCCCGGAGTCGGCCGCACGACGAGCCTTCACTGGTCTCTTACCCGGGGACGCGCTTTCACCGGGTGGTATTTCCGCTGCGCGAATGGGATTATCGCCTGTTGAGGTTTCGGTTCGTCGAGCGGTTTCCCGTTTACGTCGGTGTCGAGCGCGCCGGCGACAGGATCAAGCTTCGCCTCGACCACCGCGGTTCGAGAACACTGACCGACTGCTGGCTGATTCTTCCCGGCCAGAGACACTTCCTGGGAGAGATCGCACCGGGGACCGCGTGGACCAGAGAGCTGGCGTTTTCGCGCGAGAGCCCGGCCGGCGCGGAGGAGAGTCCCCGACCTGCGGAAAACCAGCTGCGCGATCTCCCTTTCAAGGATCCGCTCCGCGAGCTCCTGTTCCACAATTCGTTTTTCCCGCGGGAGGTCGCCGCCACGCTCGGCGGTCAGGCGGCGCTCTTCTTCGGTTGGGTGAAAGAGCCGCCCCGGAGGTTGTGGGCCGAGAACGGCCGGATTCGCGCCTATGAGCAGGCGCTGTTCCGCAAGGTCGTGTCGCTCGGCGGAGAGGACGAATGAAAAACCATCCGGTCTTCCGCGAGAGCGTGGAAGTCTTCTTTCTCGAAGGTCACGGCTTTCCCGTGTACTTTTATATCCTCGCGGTTCTCGCGCCGGTGGAGTTTCTCTCGCTCTACATCCCGTCGCTCGACGCTCAGATGTGGTCGGGCTCGGCCAATCTTTTCAAGGTCTGCTCGGTGACCGCGTTGCTGTTGCTGCCGTACTTCGGCCTGCGCGTGGCGAACCAGGAATTCGCCCCCTGGCGTTTTCGACCGGCGAAACACTGGATGCGCGACGGGAAAATCCCCGTGGCGAGTTTTTGCCGGGCGCAGCTGAGCTTTCTCGCCTTGCACGTGAGCGTTTCTCTCGTCGTTTGCGCGCCGCTGCTGATCTGGGCCGGGGCGATCGCGCGAACCGGGCCGGGAGCGATCCTCACCACGCTCCTGCTGCTCTGGTTTTACGGGTTCACCTATGCGATTTGGGGATTGGCGGCGCTCGCCCGTTGGGAGCGCAAGCCGGAAACCAGGCAGGTCTTCGTGCGCTCGCTCCTCTTTGCGGTGCTCGTCGGTTCGGCGCTTCTGTACCTGCCGCTCAATCCGGTCGGCTTCGTGCTCGCCTATCTCAGCCGGCAGGAGCTTGCGCCGCTGGCCGTCGGCCCTTGGAAATGGCCCGGGGCAGTGGTTCATTTCGGTTTTCACGCGGTCCTCTTCGGGGCCGGTCTCGCCACCTATCTCTGGTCCTTGAAGCGGAAAGGCGAGGTATGACCGTCGACGCATCCCTGCGAGAGAAGCTGGATCGGCTCCTTCGCTGGGAGCGGCGCAAGCGCCGGGAAGCGGCGTTGGTCGCCGTCGCCTTTTACGCGTTCGCCGGCGCGTTGGTGCTGCTGCCCCTGAGCTTCCTGTGGAGCTTCGGTTTCGAGCGCTGGCTGGCGCCGGCGGCCCTGGCTCTGGCGGCGGCGCCCTTTTTCGTCGCTCGCGCCCGCTGGAGCACGCGCGATTCGCTGCGCGCTCTGCGACGGCTCGACCTGGCGTTGAATCTCGAGGAACGGGCTCTCACCGCCTGGGAGATCCTCGCGCGCGGAAGCCTCCGGCCGGCGGAGCGGCTCGTGCTGGCCGAAGCGGGCGAGAAGCTGGAGAAGGCCGACCCGCTCGCCGTGCTTCCGCGGCAAAAGGATTGGAAGCTGCGCTCGCTGGCACCGGTCGCGGCGGTTTGGCTCGTTCTGGCGTGGTCGATCGGCGAGCGCCCGTGGGGGGCGGCTCATGACGACGATCCGCGCTTGCGAAGCCGCGCGGAAAAGCTCGGGGCGTTCGCCCGCGAGCTGCAGGAGAAGGCGGCGCGCGAAGGGTTGCCCGACAGCCTTGCCGCCGGCCGCGAGCTCGAGAGTCTGGCCCGAAAAGCGCTCCAGAAGCGTCTCGACCACGAGCAGTTCGCCGATGAGCTCGCGGCAGCGGGTGAAAAGATCGCGGCCCTGAGCCGACGCGGCGGCGCGGAGCGGAAGTTCCTGGCGGCTCAGAGCGTCGAGCATCTCGCCGACCTCAAGAGCGAGCTCGAGGTCGCCCGCAACCTAAGCCACCCGCCCGAGCTGCAGAAAGGGCGGGATTCAGCCAGGCTGCTCGAGCGGCTCGAAGGCCTTCCCCATTTACGGCGTGAGCTCGAGCGGAGCTTTCCGGGGTCCGCCGACCTCGACCGGGAGCGGTTGAGATCCTTTTTTGAAAGACTGGAGCAGGAGCTCCGGGCCGAGCTGGATCGCCGCAGCCTCATAGACGCCGAGCGGTTCCTCGAGCGACTTCTCGAGGAGCCGCGCGGAGAAGAAACCCAGACGGCCGGTTCACGGCGGGAGGGCCGGTTCTCCGGCTCCGGTGACAGGGCCCACGGCCCCGAGCCGGGCACCGAACCGGGCCGGGGCGAGAACCTTCCCGGGCCGCCGCCCCGGCTCGGGGCCGCGGGCGCAAGCCGGCTCACCGGAATTTTGGGTGAAGGGGAGAGCGCCGGAATGTGGTTTCCCGCGACGCCATCGGGCCCGGGAAAAGCGGCCGTGTCACGGGAGGAGGTCGTCGCCTCGTACCGCAGGCAGGCGGAGGCCGAGCTCGAAACCGAGCCGGTGCCTGAAGCGCTGAAGGAGACGATCCGGAACTATTTTCTTTCCCTGAGCGGGGAGAGGAGCCGGTAACGGCGGGTCTCGACTGCGGCGCCGGAGAGGACAAGGAGGCTCCCATGGAGGGAGTTGGGGAATTCCAGGAGAGAATCGCCGAGGCGCGCGAGAACTTCGCGCGCGTCCGAGCGGAGATGAGCCGCGTGATCGTCGGCCACGAGGAGTTGATCGAACAGATCTTCATCGCGCTGATTTGCGGCGGCCATTGCCTGCTCGAAGGAGTGCCGGGGCTCGGCAAGACGCTCATGGTGCGAAGCTTCGGCGAGGTTCTGAACCTGACCTTCTCCCGGATCCAGTTCACGCCCGATCTCATGCCCGCGGACATCACCGGAACCAATGTGCTCACCGACGATCCATCGGGGAGAAAGATCTTCGAGTTCCAGCGGGGGCCGGTCTTCGCCAACATTGTTCTCGCCGACGAGATCAACCGCGCGACGCCCAAGACTCAATCCGCCCTGCTCGAGGCGATGCAGGAGCAAAGCGTCACCGTCGGCGGCAGGGTTCACCGCCTCGAGGCGCCCTTCATGGTGCTGGCGACGCAAAACCCCATCGAGATGGAGGGTACGTACCCGCTGCCGGAAGCCCAGGTGGACCGTTTCTTCTTCAAGCTGCTGCTGGAGTATCCGAGCCGCGAAGAGCTCGGTCGCATCGCCGACCTGACCACCGCCGCGCCGCCCGCGCCCCTGGCGGAGGTTCTCGACGGCGGGACGTTGTTGCGCATGCGCCAGTGGGTACGCGAGGTGCCGCTGGCCGAAGCGGTCAAGGACTACGCCGTGCGTTTGCTGCTGGCCACGCACCCGGGCAAGGAGGGAGCGGACGGAAGCGCGGGCCTCGCGGCCAGGTTCGTGCGTTACGGCTCGAGCCCGCGCGGCCTGCAGAGCCTCATCCTGGCGGCCAAGGCGCGCGCTCTGCTGGCCGGCCGGCCCAACGTCTCGTTCGACGACATTCGCGCCATGGTGGCGCCGAGCATGCGGCACCGGCTGATTCTCAACCTCGAGGCGGACGCCGAAGGGGTGAGCGCGGAGCACATCCTGGCCGATCTGATGGAGCGGGTCGCGGAGATCCCCTGATCGAGGCGCGAAACGATGGAGAACAGAGGAGCCGGCCTCTCGGCGACGGCTGATACCGCCGGCGCCCCGGGATTGTTTTTCGACGCCGAGCTCTTGAAGAAGCTCGAACGGTTGCATCTGGTGGCGAAGCGGCTGAACTGGGGCGGGCTCAAGGGCGAGCATGCGGCCGTCCGCAAGGGGCATAGCCTGGAGTTTTCCGACTACCGCCGCTATCAGCGGGGCGACGACCTCCGATACGTAGACTGGAACGTCTATCGCCGACTCGAACGGCTTTTGCTGAAGGTCTTCACCGCCGAGCAGGAGATGAACGTTTACCTGCTCGTGGACACCAGCCTGTCGATGGCCGAAGGGCGTCCGGCGAAAATCGACTACGCCCGGCACGTCGCCGCCGCACTCGGCTACATAGCGCTCAAGAACCTCGACCGGGTGGGAGGGGCGTCTTTCTCGTCCCGCCTGCAGGCGAAGTTGAGCATGGGAAGAGGACGCCGACAGATTCTCGGCCTGTTCGACTTTCTCGCGCGGCTCTCCTGCGACGGGCGGACCGACTTTCTCGATGCCGTGAAATCCTTCGGCGCCCTCTTCGCCCAGCCCGGTCTCGTGGTCGTGGTGAGCGATCTCATGGATCCCGCGGGGTGTCGCGCCGGCCTCGAGGAGCTCTGCCGCCGGGGGCATCAGCTCCTCGTGGTTCATATCCTCGACCCCGACGAGCTCCATCCGATGGCGGCCGGGGAGGTGACGCTCCTCGATGTCGAGCAGCCCCGGGAACGCCGGACCTTTATCGACGCCGAGCTGGTGCGGCTTTTCGAGCAGGAGCTGGCACGGTATCTGGCCGAGATCGAGGCGGTTTGCGCCGGCTGGAAGATCGACTACGTGAGAACGACGACGCACGTGGCTTTCGACGAGTTCGTCCTGCAGATGTTGCGCCGGACGCGCAGCGTCACCTAACGCCATGCTCTGGGGAGCCCCCTACGCCTGGTTGCTTCTTCTCGGCGTTGTCCCGCTGATTGTTTTCCTGCACAGCCTGAGACGGCGGGGCGCAGTCTATCGAACGACGGCTTTCTTTATCTGGGAACGGGTGCTGCAGCAGCGGCCGCTCGGCAGCCGACTCGGCCGGCTGGTGCGCAAGAACCTCCTGCTCGCACTTCAGCTGCTCGCGGCGACCGCGCTCATCGCCGCTCTCGCCGATCCGGCGCTGCTCTATTTCGGAGCCCCGCCGGGCGACGTCGTGGTCGTGATCGATCTCGGCGCCAGCATGAAAGCCGGCGCCGCTTCCGGGTCGCGCTTCGACGCCGCCCGGCGGGAGCTCCTCTCCCTGATCGACCGTCTCGCACCGGGGCAGCGCATGATGCTGATCGGCGCCGGTCCCGAACCGCGGGTGCTGGCGCCGCTGACCTCCGATGCCCGGCGGCTCAGGGAAACCGCCCGGCGAATTTCGCCGACCGATGCCCCCGGCCGGGTTCGAGAAGCGGTTCTCTTCGCGCACGCCTTTTTGAAGCAGGGGAGCGCCGACCGGGTGGTGGTCATCAGCGACGGCGCCTTCGCCGGGGCCGATAGGTTTTCGTGGCAGGCGCCTCATCTGCGACTGATCCAGGTGTCGGGAGGGAAGGACAACATCGGCATCACCGGATTCGAGGTGAGGCGCCGTTCGGGGCAGCCTTCCCTCGCCGAGATCATGGTGCACGTGAAAAACTTCACCGCCGCAAAGGCCGTGGTGCCGGTTGTGATAACTCTCGGGACCAAAACAGTCGCCCGGGACGAAATGGAGCTGGAGGCCGGGGGTCGGCGCGTGCGGGTCTTTCCTTATGCGGGGCCGTTCGAGGGCCTGCTGGAGGCCCGTCTCGACGTCAAGGACGACTTTGCAACCGACAACCGCGCTTACCTGGCGCTCGCGCCCGCGGCTCCCGTTCGTCTTCTGTACGTGGGGCCGGGCAATCCGTTCCTCAGCCGGTTGCTCGGCTTCTTCCCGGAAGTTCAGGTCGCGAGCGTGGAGAGCTGGCCGCCGGACTCGACGTCGGCCGATGCGGCGCCGCCCGACGTGGTGGTCTTCGATCGAGTCCCTGTTCCTCCGCTCGACCGCGGAAACTTCATCTTGATCGACACCGTCGCCCCGAACCTGCCGCTACAGCCGCGGGGGAAGATGCTACACCCGCGCGTTCTGTCGGTCACCCGCCACCGGGTGACCGAAGGGCTGCGGCTCGGAGACCTCTTCGTCCGGCAGGCGACCCGCGCGATCGACACGGGCGGCCGGGGAAAAGCCCTGGCCCAGACGGCGGAAGGTCCGCTGCTCTGGGCTTTCGAAGGCGACATGGTTCGAGCGCTGTGGATCGGGTTCAATCTGCTCGATTCGGATCTGCCTTTTCGAGTCGCATTCCCGCTCCTGCTGCACAACGCCATCGACTGGCTGCGTCCGGGCCGTGCCGAGTTCCCGAGCCGAGCCACGCGCTCGGGGCACCCCTATGAGCTCAGCCTCGGGAGCGCGGATGAAACGGTGGAGATCACCGTTCCGTCGGGGCGCAAGGAAAACCTCGCGGTGACCGGACAGAGGGCGGCGTTCAGCGAAACGCTGGAAGCCGGATTCTACACGTTTCGAAGCAGCAGCCGGTCCGGAAGCTTCGGCGTGAACCTCTTCGACGAGGCCGAGTCCGACATCGAGCCCAGACTCCGGGCGCCGCCGGGTGCTTCCCGTTCGGGCTCCGCAGAAGCGCCAGGCACCGAAAGCGGCCGCCCCCTGTGGCCTTATCTGCTCGCGTTCGTCGTGGTGGTGCTCGCCGTTGAGACGGCGCTGGCCTGGCGCGCGGGGCTTTCCTGGGCTCCGGCGGCGGCGCGTTCGGCGGCATTCGCCGCGCTGGCGCTCGCTTTCTTCGATCCCAAAATCGTGACGCCCGCGACGCTGCTCGACGTGGTCGTCGGCGTGGACGTCTCGCGCAGCGTCGGGCGCGAAGGGCTGGAGAGCGCGCGGGAAACGCTCGAGGCGGCCAGCCGCCATCGAAGCCCCGAGCTGCGCACGGGGCTCCTTTTCTTTGCCGCCGAGCCGGTGTGGGAGTTCCCCCCGCAGCCGGACTTTCAGCCGGCCGACGTCCTGCCGCCGCTCGATCGAGAGGCCAGCAACCTGCAGGCCGCGCTGCAGGCGGCGCTCGCGCGATTCGGCGAGGGGCGGCAGAAAAGAGTGCTGCTCGTCACCGACGGCAACGAGAACCGCGGGCGGAGTTCGGCGATCGTCCCGTTGCTCCGCGCCCAGGGAGTCGAAGTCTGGCCGCTCCCGGTCGGTCTTTCCCGTGCCGGCAACGAGATCTACCTGAGCGACCTGCAGCTGCCGCGGGAAGTCGACAGCGCCGAGACGTTCGAGATTCGCGCCGCCGTCGAAAGTCGCGCCCCGGCCGCGGCCCGGGTGCGGCTGCTCCGCGACGGGGTCGTCGCGGGCGAACGGCAGCTCGTGCTTCGGGGTGGTACCAATTGGGTGACCTTTCGCGCCAGCTTGCAAGCGCAGGGAGGCCATCACTTCGAGGTGCTGGTGGAATCCTCCGACGACACGCTTCCGGAGAACAACATCCTTCAGGGAGTCGTGGAAGTGCGGGGACCCCCGCGGGTTCTGTACATCGCCTCGGGCGGAGAAGAACAGCGTCTGCTCGCGCGCGCGCTTCGGACCCAGGGATACGCGGTTTCCGAAGCGTCGCCCGGCTCCCGCGCTCTGGATCTTGTCGGGATCGCCTCGTTCGATTTGGTGGTCCTCGACAACGTCGCGGCCTACGCGCTGGCGCAACGGGAGATGGAAGCGATCGAGCGGTATGTCCGCGACCTCGGCGGCGGGTTGTGGGTGGTCGGCGGGGCGCAGAGCTACGGCGCGGGGGGATATTACAAGACTCCGTTCGAGAAGCTGCTGCCGCTGGACATGCGGCCGCCGGCGCGCCTCGACCTGCCGCAGGTGGCGTTGCTCTTCGTGATCGACAAATCGGGCAGCATGGGAAGCGGACCCGAAGGGGGTACGAAGCTCGACCTGGCGAAAGCAGCCGCTCTGGCGGCGGCAGACATCATGAATCCGACCGATCAGGTGGGCATTCTCGGCTTCGACGCGGCCTGGGACTGGGTGCTTCCCTTTCGACCCGTGGGCAAGGGCGAATGGATCTCGGAGAAACTCGCCTCACTCAGTTCCGACGGCGGCACCGATCTCTACAAGGCGCTGGTGGAGGCGCACCGGGCGATCGCCGGCAGGAAGGCGGCAGTCAAGCACGTGCTGGTGCTCTCCGACGGCCTGACCGACAAGATGGATTTTGCTTCGCTGGTGGGCGCGATGGCACGCGACGGGATCACGGTTTCCACCGTCGCTGTGGGCGGAGACGCCGATTTCAAATTGATGGCGGAGATCGCGAGGACCGGAAAGGGGCGAGGCTACGTTACCCTCGATCCGGAAAGCATTCCGCAGATCTTCACCACCGAGACGCTGCTCATCGCTCGGGAGCTGCTGGTGGAGAAGCCGACGCAGCCGGCCGTGGTCGCCGCCACGGGGCCGCTGAGAGGATTCGGCGGCGTCGAGTTTCCCCCGCTTCATGGCTACGTGCTCACGTATCCGAAATCCGGAGCCGCGTTGCTCATGAAAGCCGGCCCCGACCCGCTCCTCGCCTCGTGGCGCTACGGGCTGGGACGCGTCACCGCCTTTACGTCGGACTTGAGCAGCCGCTGGGGTAGAGAATGGGTGCGGTGGGAAAGCTTTCCCAAATGGGCAAGCCAGGTCGCGCGGGACGCCATGCGTCGGCTTTCATCGGAGCGGCTGCGCGCGGAGTTTCGTCCCGAAGAGGACGGTCTCAGGGTCATTGCGGACGTGGTATCGAGCGAGGGCGATTTCTTGAACGGCCTTGAACTCAGGGGAAAGCTCACGGCCGGGCAGGCGACCGAGGAGCGACCCCTCCTGCAAGTGGCTCCCGGGCGTTACGAGGGCCGCTTCTCCACCGCCGTCCGCGGCGTGAATCTCCTGACCATTTATACGGAGATGGAGCCGGGGGGGTCTTCGACGGTGCTGAAGACGGTCCCTTATGTTTCTCCCTATCCGCAAGAATACCGCGAGCTGGGTCCCAACCGGGCGCTGCTCGGAAGGCTGGCCGAGCAAACCGGCGGGAAGATCGTCGAGCGTGAAAGGCTGGAGGAGGGGATACGGGCGCTTTATACACCGGGCCGCGCGAAGGGAGCACGCGAGCAGGAAACCTGGTGGCCGCTCTGCGGTGCGGCCCTGCTGTTGTTTGTCGGCGACCTTGTCTTGCGCCACTGGCCTGTTCAAAAGCCGTCAGTGGCCGTTCGTGTTGCTGCCGTCACACCCCCGACAACCGCCGGGTAAGACGCTTGCAAGAGCGCCCGTACATCGTCCCGGGCCCGCCTGTTAGACCGTTGCATTTACAGTAAAAACCGTCGCTGTCCCCGCTCATCACGGGTTCTTTGCGAGCCTGATCGCATTTGGCCCGCGTCTTGCTTCAACGGTTACGAGCAGGAGTGACGAAAAGCGGTCGAGAGCCTTCGAACCCTCGAAACGTCTAAACACAAGAGAGGAGGCATGATTCATTGCAGGTTGTGCGGCTACCCAGACGACACGGACGAGACAACGGCACAACAGGCGGGACGCCCCCGACGGAGACAGCCATGAAGCCAGGTGATCGCCTGAAAACCATCAAGCCGATCCGATCGCAAAAAACCGGGGTTCTTTTGCCGCGCGAGGGCACTTTTGTAAGAGCGGTCGAAAACCTCGGACGAAAATTGATCCTCGTGAATTTCGGCAGCGCCGGGGAAGAGTACCTTTTCCCCGAGGAAATCTCGCTCGAAGCCGCCAGGTCCTGAAGGCGCTCTCGCGCCTCGGCCCGCCCGAGGGCTACCCGCGTGCTCCTCGGACGCTGCTTGGCTTTCGTTCCCGACATCTGCTAAGAGAACCCCAGGATCGCGAGGAGCCGCCATGGCGCGCAGTCCGGGGGCAATCAAAGGCTATCACGCTCACGTCTACTACACCGCCGAGACGCGCGATGCCGCGGCGCGAGTGCGGCGGGGGCTGGCCTCGGAGTTCGACGTACAGCTCGGGCGCTGGCACGACGAGCCGGTCGGTCCGCATCTGGCGCCGATGTATCAGGTCGTCTTCACGCCCGAGGCGTTTGGCAAGATCGTGCCGTGGCTGATGCTGAATCGAGAGGGCTTGAGCGTGCTAGTGCACCCGTCCACCGGCGACAGCTATCGCGATCATCTTGAGCACGCGCTCTGGCTCGGCGAAAGACTCGAGCTCAAGGAAAGCGTGCTGCGTCGCGGCTAGCGACCGGCCCCGGCGGGTATGAAACTGGTTTACACTTCCAAGGATCCTCTGATGGTCGCGCACCTGAACAACGTGCTGGAGACGTTCGGCATCCGATGCGCGACGCGGAAGCTCGACCTCTGCGGCGCCGCCGGCGAGCTGCCGCCGACGGAGTGCTGGCCGGAGCTCTGGGTTGTGGACGACCGGCGGCGGCTCGAAGCAGAGTCCGTTTTGAGGAAGACGCTGGCGCCGCTGAATCCGGTCAAAAAGCCCTGGCGCTGCGAGGGCTGTGGGGAGGAGATCGAGGGACAGTTTTCCGAGTGCTGGCGCTGCGGCGAATCACGTCCGGGTGAGCCGTCTCCGCCCCCCGAAGAGCGCTAGCGATTTCCCTGACCGAAAGCACGGTCGCCCGCGGCAAGAGAGAAAGGAGCTCAGATTGGAGTACCGGCAGCTCGGCAGTTCCGGAGTGAGGGTTTCCGCCATCGGATTGGGATGCAACCGGCTCGGTGCCGGGGACGTGCCCCAGGCGGAGGTCGAGCGGATCGTCGGAGCCGCTCTCGACTCCGGGATCAACTTCTTCGACACCGCGGACATCTATACCGAGGGACGCTCGGAGGAATCCCTCGGTCAGGCGCTCAGGGGGTCGTGGAACCGAGTGGTGATCGCCACCAAGTTTTCCTTTCCGCGAAAAGATGGGCCGAACACCTGGGGAGCCTCGCGCTACCATATTATGCAGGCGATCGACGCGAGCCTGCGACGGCTGCAGACCGATCACGTCGATCTCTACTACGTTCACCGATGGGATAGCACCACTCCAATCGAGGAGACGCTGCGCGCCCTCGATGATCTGATCCGCGCGGGCAAGGTGCGATACGTCGGTGCCTCCGCGTTCGCCTCCTGGCAGCTCGCGCATGCCAACGCCGTGGCCTTGCTTCGCGGCTGGAGCCCGTTCGTGGCGATACAGTCCGAATACAATCTGCTCAGCCGGGACGTCGAGCGCGAGGTGCTGCCCTATTGCCGGGCGCAACGGGTCGGTTTCGTTCCCTACTATCCCCTTGCGGGAGGTTTCCTGACCGGCAAGTACGAGCAGGGGAAGCCTCCGCCGCCGGGCTCGCGCGGGGAGAGCAACCGCTACGTCCGCGAGCGGATGACCGAAGACAACTTCAAACGGGTCGCCCGGCTCGCGGCGTGGGCGGAACAGCGCGGTCGGCGCGTCCACGAGCTGGCCCAGGCGTGGCTGCTGGCCCAGCCGCAGGTCTGTTCGGTGATCACCGGCGCGACGAGGGCCGAGCAAGTGATCCGCAACGTCGCCGCCGTGGACTGGAAGCTCGGCGATGGCGAGCTCGCTGAAGTCGAAGCGTTGCTCCGCGCCTAGGTCACGCCCGGGGCGCCGATCTCAACCTGCCTGCCGTTCCGCGCCGCCCGCCCGAAGGGCAGCGCCAGTTGCTCCGCTCCCGGACCGCCGGGCGGAACGACGCGCGCCAGCTTTCGAATCTCGGTTTCCAGCCATCGGATGTA
Source organism: Candidatus Zixiibacteriota bacterium (assembly GCA_035574315.1). Lineage (NCBI taxonomy): Bacteria > Pseudomonadati > Candidatus Zixiibacteriota > Candidatus Zixiibacteriota bacterium. Next base: position 44,138 of record DATLYW010000024.1, on the reverse strand, counting down.
GCACCGCCGCGCAGGCCGTTGGGCGATCGCCCGGATGCACAGGCGGCGGACCCGGCCGGCGTACTGGTGCCAGCGCTGTCGAACGACGCGCGGCAGCCTGAGGTAGGTCGGCGGGTCGTCGCAGAAGAGCCGGCTGCGAGCCAGCGTCCAGATGTCGCATTGTTTTTCGCCGCCGGGGATTTTCCCGATCGGCGCGGCGCGGGAATGGCGGCCGCCGCGCGCCAAGCCCTGGACGAGGTGCGTGAGCTCGTGTCCGATGGTCTGGTAGGAAAGGCAGTTTACCTTGAGCCGGATCGCCAGGCGCGCAGTCCCGCCGGCGCGACAGGTGACCGAAGCGCTGCCGAGGTGCGTGAGCGTGTAGCCGATGGTGACCGGATGATGCCGCAGCTCGGGAAACAGCGCCAGCGATCGCTCGATCATCGCGAGCGCGCGCCGCGTGAGCCGCTTTTTCATTCCCGGCGTGAACGCGATCCTCGCCTCGGGCGCCGTCAATCTTGAACCGCGGTTCCTGCGTGCCATAATAACCGCGCGTCTGACCAGTTTATGACAGAGCCCTCGGACAAGAACAAGGGCGGACCCGAGACTCCGTTTCGCTCCGGCTACGTGGCGATCATCGGGCGGCCGAACGTCGGGAAGTCGACGCTCCTCAATCAGCTGCTCGGAGAAAAGGTGGCGATCGTCACGCCCAAGCCTCAAACCACGCGCAACCGCATCACCGGCATTCGCACTACGTCGCGATCGCAGATCATTTTTCTCGACACGCCCGGCATCCACCAGGCCCACTCGTTGATGAACCGGCGCATGGTGGAGATCGCGCTGCAGACGCTGCACGAGGTCGACGGCGTTCTCTGGCTGCTTGACGCGCACGACCGGATCGGACCGGAGGAAGAGCGGATCGCGGAGGCGCTGCGGCCGCTGCAGACACCGGTCCTGATCCTGCTCAACAAGATCGATCTGGTGGCCAAGAGCAAGTTGCTGCCGCTCATCCAGCGATGCTCGGAGCTCCTGCCCGGCAAGGAGATCATTCCGATCAGCGCACTCAAGGGGGAGGGTCTCGCGGAGGTGCTGAAAACCGTCGAGGGGTGGCTGCCGGAGGGACCACGTTATTTTCCCGAGGGGGAGTTCACCGACCAGAGCGAGCGCTTCGTGGCGTCCGAAATCATCCGCGAGAAGATTTTCTTGCTCACCCGCGAGGAAATCCCCTACGGCGTGGCGGTGACGATCGACGAGTTCACCGAAAAAGAAGAAAAAAACCTGGTCGTGATCAAGGCGACCATCCACACCGAGCGAGCTTCCCACAAGCCGATCTTGATCGGGAAAAAGGGGGCGATGTTGAAGGAGATCGGCAGGCAAGCCCGGGAAGAGCTGGAAGCGCTGCTCGGATGCAGGGTTTTTCTCGAATTGTTCGTCCGCGTCGACGAAGGATGGACGCAGAACCTGCAGGCGCTCAAGGAGATGGGTTTGTGACATGGGCGGCGCTTCGCCCTCGCCGCGCCCCGGGCCGAGCGGCCTGCCCGTGGTCGCGATCGTCGGACGGCCGAATGTCGGCAAGTCGACGCTTTTCAACCGACTGATCGGTCAGCGCAAGGCGATCGTCGACGACGTTCCCGGCGTGACGCGCGACCGCAACTACGGCGAGGCCGAGTGGCGCGGGCGGCGATTCCGCCTCATCGACACCGGCGGGCTCGTCCCGGGAGCGGAAAGCGACGTCGAAGCCCACGTGCAACGTCAGAGCCAGCTGGCCCTGGCGGAAGCCGACGTCGTCATCTTCCTGTTCGACGGCAAGAGCGGCCTGAATCCCCTGGATCGCGACGTCGTCGACTCACTGCGCGGGGTCGGCAAACCGGTCGTCTTCGCCGTAAACAAGATCGATTCCCCGGCCAGGGCCGCCGCTCTCTACGAATTTTACGAGCTCGGTCTGGAGCCTTTGCTGCCGATCTCCGCCGAGCACGGATCGGGCGTCGCCGATCTGCTCGACGAGATCGCCCGCAGGCTCCCGGAAGCACCCGGCGGTGAAGCGCAACCGGGCCAGGCCGAGGGCCCGCTTTGCATCGCGGTCGTCGGGCGGCCAAACGTCGGGAAGTCGACGCTGATCAACCGCCTGCTCGGGTTCGAGCGGTCCGTGGTGGCGGCAACCCCGGGGACCACCCGCGACTCCGTCGACAGCCCTTTCGACCTCAAAGGCGAGCCCTGCCTGCTGATCGATACGGCCGGGATCCGGCGCAAGGCTCGGATCAGCGGCCGTCTGGAACGTACCAGCGTCCAGCGGGCGCTGCGCTCGGTGGACCGGGCGGATCTGGTGATCCATATACTTGACGGTCCCGAAGGTGTGACCGACCAGGATGCCCAGATCCTGGGCTACGCTCATCAGCGGGGCAAGGCCCAGCTGATCGCCGTCAACAAGTGGGACCTGATGGCCAAAAACGGCAACCGGTCCGAGGACTACTACCGCCGCGAGGTCTATCTCAAGCTCCCGTTTCTGGAGTTCGTGCCGGTCGTTTTCATCGCCGCGGCGACCGGCTACGGCGTGGCAAAGATGCTCGAAACCGCGCGGGATTTGCTGGACGTTTACCGGCGGCGGGTCTCGACGTCGCTGGTGAACCAGGCGCTGCGGCGTGCGGTCCAGGCCCACGCCCCTCCTCTCTACAAGGGAAAGGCTGTGAAATTTTTCTACGCCACCCAAACGGGTGTTCGGCCACCGGCTTTTACGGTTTTTGTAAACTTTCCCGGGGCTGTGCCCGAGGGCTACCGGAGGTACCTCGCGCAGCAGCTGCGGCAGGAGCTGGGTTTTGCCCACGCGCCGCTTCGGCTGATCTTCCGGGCGCGCCGCGAGGAGCGGAAGGGAGACAGGCGTTGACAGGGGCTTTAGCCGCTGTTAAACGCGTTAAGACCCCGGACAGGGGCTAGCGCCGAAGCGCCTTGACCCGGTTCTAGCCTTCGGGCGCATTTTACCTTATCATTTTATTATCTCGCCCGCGGCGCCAGTCGCCTCGTCTGCGGCAACGCCCTGACAGGGGCGGGAGAACCGATGGTTGAACCTACCTTGGCTCGCGTCGGAGGGGTGGGGATGGAGGGTGGCGGGGCCGCTGCGTGGGTTGCCTTGAGCCGCATAGCCGGCCTGGGCGGCTCGGGGTTTAAAAGGCTCGTCGAACATTTCGGAGACCCAACGCTCGCACTACAGGCGTCGGCAGGCGACCTGGCTCGGGTAAAGGGCCTGAACGAGGTCGCCATGGAGGCGCTGGCGAGTTTTACGGACTGGTCCGGGGTCGAAGAGGAACTTCGGCGGGCCGAGCAAGCCGGGATCCGGATCGTCCCCTTCGCGTCGAACGAGTATCCGGCGCGGTTGCGGGCAATCGCCGACCCGCCGCCTTTCCTTTACGTCAAAGGCGCCCTGCAGCCGGCCGACGATCGGGCGGTGGCGGTCGTCGGCTCGAGAAGCGCCAGCGATTACGGCCGCCGGATCGCATCCGAGCTTTGCCGCGGCTTGGCCGCCGCAGGGTTTACCGTGGTGAGCGGGATGGCGCGCGGGATAGACGGCGCGGCGCACGAAGGCGCTCTGGCCGCGCACGGAAGAACCATTGCGGTGCTCGGTTCCGGAGCCGACCGCGTTTACCCGCCGGAGCACGTAGGCCTCTATCGGCGGATCGCAGAAAGAGGCGCCGTGCTATCGGAGCTGCCCCTGGGGTCGCGCCCGATGGCCCATCACTTTCCAGCGCGCAACCGCCTGATCAGCGGTCTGTCCCTGGGGGTTGTCGTGGTCGAGGCGACGGAAAAAAGCGGTTCGTTGATCACGGCGGAGCTGGCGGCGGAGCAGGGAAGGGAGATCTTTGCCGTGCCGGGGCCGGCGGGCTCGAGCCGCAGTCGTGGCCCGCACCAGCTGATCCGGCGCGGGGCCAAGCTCGTCGAGAGCGTCGGCGATATCATTGAAGAAATCGCGCCCCAGCTTCCGGCGGTCTCCTCTGAAGGCCCGGGCCATGACGCGCTGGCGCTCGCGCCGGACGCCCCGGAGGACGTCCGGCAGGTTTTCGAAATGCTCCGGGAAGAGTCGCGGCACGTCGACGAGCTGATCGACGCGACGGGCCTTCCGGCGGGGCGAATCTCCGAGATTCTCCTGAACCTCGAGCTTCAGGGGTATCTCAAGCAACTGCCCGGCGGTCGATACGCCGTGGAGCGTTAGTTAAGCTAGAAAAGGAGCTATGGCAGCGAAGAACTTAGTCATCGTCGAATCTCCAGCCAAAGCCAGAACCCTGGAACGGTATCTGGGCCGCGATTTTCAGGTCAAGGCTTCGGTGGGGCACATCGTCGATCTGCCCAAGAACAAGCTGGGCGTCGACATCAAGAGGAATTTCGCTCCGGACTTCCACGTCATCCAGTCCAAGAAGAAGGTGATCGAGGAGCTGAAACGGGCGGCCAGGGGGAAGGAAAACATCTATCTCGCCTCCGATCCCGACCGCGAAGGCGAGGCGATCGCCTGGCACATCGCCGATCAGGTGGCCAAGGACCACAAGCGGGTTCACCGGGTTCTCATCAACGAAATCACCCGCAAGGCGGTGCTCGAAGCGATCGCCAACCCGCGCGAGCTCGACCGCAACAAGTTCGATGCGCAGATCGCGCGGCGGGTGCTCGACCGTCTGGTCGGCTATCAGATCAGCCCCTTGCTGTGGAGCAAGGTGCGACGCGGGTTGAGCGCCGGCCGGGTTCAATCCGTGGCCGTGCGGCTGGTCTGCGAGCGCGAGAGAGAGATCCGCGCGTTTCAGCCGCAGGAGTACTGGTCGGTCACCGCGCTGCTGGAGGGACGGCTGCCCCCGTCCTTCCGGGCACGCCTGGTCGCCTGGCAGGGCGAAAGGATCGACAACAAGAAGTTCAGGCTTGAGAACGAGGCGAAGGTCCAGGCGATCCTGGCTTCCCTCGAGGGCGCCGATTGGATCATCGGCGAGGTGGAAAAAAAGGAACGGCGCCGTTATCCGGCCCCGCCGTTCGTCACCAGTAAGCTGCAGCAGGAAGCGGCTCGCAAGCTCGGCTTCCAGCCGAAACGTACGATGCAGCTCGCCCAACAGCTCTACGAAGGGGTCGAGCTGGGGAGCGAAGGGTCCGTAGGCCTGATCACCTACATGCGGACCGACTCGACCCGCATATCGGCCGACGCGCTCGCCGCCGTGCGCGAGCACATCGAGCGACAGTACGGCCGCAGCTACGTTCCGGCGAAGCCGAACACCTATCGATCCAAGAAAGGTGCCCAGGACGCACACGAGGCGATCCGGCCCACTTCGATGGACTATGCGCCGGAGCGGGTGCGCCGCTTTCTCAAGCGGGACGCGTTCCAGCTCTACCAGCTGATCTGGGACCGTTTCGTCGCCAGCCAGATGGTGCCGGCCTTGTACGATCAAACCGCCTTCGAGATCCCGGTGCGCGAGGCGGTTTTTCGCGCGACCGGACAGCAGGTCAAGTTCGATGGCTTCATGCGGGTCTACATCGAAGGGGCGGAGCCCGACGGGGCGGCGGACGGCGAGGACCAGGAAGCCGACGGGATCTTGCCAGACCTGCAGAAGGGCGAATCCCTGAAGCTCCTGTCGATGGAGCCGAAGCAGCACTTCACGCAGCCGCCGCCGCGCTACACTCCGGCCTCGCTGATCAAGGAACTGGACGAGAAAGGCATCGGCCGGCCATCGACCTACGCGACCATCATCTCGAACATCCTCGATCGGGAATACGTCGCGCAGGACGAGCGCCGGGCGCTGGTGCCGACCGAGCTAGGCTTTCTCGTGACCGACCTGCTGGTCGACAGCTTTCCTGACATCCTGAACGTCAAGTTCACGGCCGGAATGGAGGACGAGCTCGACAAGATCGAGCAGGGGAGGGAGGAGTGGACCAAAGCGATGAAGCGCTTTTACGTCCCCTTCTCCCGCGATCTCAAGAAGGCCGAGTCCCAGATGCGGAACGTCAAGCGCCAGGAAGTGCCCACGGACATCGCCTGCGACAAGTGCGGGGCGATGATGGTGGTGAAGTGGGGGCGCAACGGCGAGTTCCTCGCCTGCCCGCGTTACCCGGACTGCAAGAACACGAAAAACTTCCGGCGCGACGAGAAGGGGAAAGTCCAGGTCGCGCCCGATGCCGAGATCAAGGAGACCTGCGAGCAGTGCGGCCGGCCGATGCAGCTCAGGTGGGGCAAGTACGGGAAGTTCCTCGGCTGCAGCGGGTATCCGGAATGCAGCAACATCCGGCCGCTCGAAAAACCGGTCGATCTGGGGATCAAATGCCCGGAATGCAAGGAAGGCAACCTCAAGGAGCGCAAGTCGCGCCGCGGCAAGGTCTTTTACGGCTGTGACCGCTACCCCGAATGCAAGTTCGCGTCGTGGGACCGGCCGGTTCCCGGTCCCTGCCCGAAGTGCGGCGTGCCCATCCTGGTGGAAAAGGTGACCAAGCGGACAGGGCGCTCGCGCCGTTGCTACAGCAGGGAGTGCGACTATTCGGCGCCTGCGGGAGAATAGCCCGATGGAGCCCGTACGCGTGATCGGAGCCGGCCTTGCGGGTGCGGAGGCGGCCTGGCAGCTGGGGCGCCGGGGAGTGCGGGTCGAGCTTTTCGAGATGCGCCCGCGGCGCATGACCGAGGCCCATTCGACGGCCGATATCGGCGAGCTGGTTTGCAGCAACTCGCTGCGCTCGAACGCGCTCCACACTCCCGCCGGTTTGCTGAAAGAAGAGATGCGGCGGCTGGGGTCGGTGGTCGTTCGCGCCGCGGAGGCGGCCCGCGTTCCGGCCGGCTCTGCCCTGGCGGTCGACCGGGCGTTGTTCTCTGCCGCGCTGGGAGAGGCGCTGGCGGCGCTTCCGACGGTGCGCGTCGTGCGCGAGGAAGTCGTCGAGGTGCCGGACGGGCTGACGATCATCGCGACCGGCCCCCTCACTTCTGCCGCGCTGGGGGAGGCGCTGGCGGCCATGCTGGGCTCGGAGCACCTCTATTTTTACGACGCGATCTCGCCGATCGTGACGGCGGAGTCGATCGACATGAAGGTCGCCTTCCGCGCATCGCGCCATGGGTTCGAGGAAGGCGATTACCTCAACCTGCCGCTCACCCGCGAAGAATACGAGCGTTTCGTCGACGCGCTCAGAACGGCCGAGCGCGTCCCGACGCGCAGCTTCGAGCGCTTCGTGCCATTCGAAGGCTGCATGCCGATCGAGGAGATGGCGGACCGCGGGCGTGAAACCCTGGCGTTCGGCCCGATGCGGGCCGTGGGGCTGGTGGATCCGCGAACCGGGAGGCGGCCGTACGCCGTGGTTCAGCTCAGACAGGAAAACCGCGAGGCGACGCTCTACAACCTGGTCGGCTTCCAGACCAAGATGACGTATCCCGAGCAACGCCGGGTGTTCTCCATGCTCCCGGGGCTGGCGCAAGCCGAGTTCGTCCGGCTCGGGAGCCTGCACCGCAACACCTTCATCGACGCGCCCGCGCATCTGCAGCCGACCCTGCAGTGGCGCCGGCGCGAGAGTCTGCTCTTCGCCGGGCAGATCACCGGCGTGGAAGGCTATGTCGAATCAGCGGCCAGCGGCCTGCTCGCCGGATTGAATGCGGTGCTGCTGGTCGCCGGCAAGCCGCCGGTCGTTCCTCCGCCCACGACCGCGCTCGGCTCCCTGGTCCGCTACATCAGCGATCCGCACCGGCGGCACTTCCAGCCGATGAACGTCAACTTCGGGCTTTTGCCGCCGGTCGCCGGAGCGGCCTCGAAAAGGCAGAAGCGGGAGATCCTGGCGCAGCGCGCGCTGCGCGACCTGGAAACCTGGCGGCGGCTGGTCGAGATCGAGCTCCGGGGAGCTTCGGCCGCCGGGACCGCTTCGGTGCCATGAGCCCGCGCGAGGCGTTCATCGACATCGGCACCAACACGATCCTCTGTCTCATCGCCGAACTGCGCGACGGAGGGCGCTTCCGGGTCCTCGAGGACCTGGCGGAAATTCCTCGACTCGGGGAAGGTGTCGATCGCACCCGCCGGATCGGCCGGGAAGGCGAGGAGCGAAGCTACGCGGTCCTGGAACGGTATCTGCGCCGGTGCAGGGAACTCGGTGTCGAGCGCATCTGCACCGTCGGCACGAGCGCCCTGCGCGACGCGCGCAACGGCGCGGCGGTCTGCCGCCGCTTCCGCGAGCGCCTCGGTCTGGAGGTGCGCGTGATCTCGGGTGAGGAGGAGGCGGCTTACGCCTTTCTGGCCGTGCACCGCGGGCTCGGCCTGCGCCGCGGCGAGCTTTGGGTCGTGGATATCGGTGGCGGCAGCACGGAATTCGTTCGCGGGGAGCCGGGCGGGACGGTCGAGGCACGAAGCGTAAACCTCGGGTCGGTTCGGATCACCGAGCGCTTCCTGCGAAGCGATCCCGTCACCGAAGCGGAGATCCGCCTGGCGGTCGCGGCCATCGACGGTGCAATCGCTTCGACGTGCGAGCCGCTGCGCGCAGCGGCTGGCGCGCGAACGATGGTGGGGATCGCAGGCACCTTCACCACTCTGGCGGCGGTTGCCAGAGGGCTCCGGCGGTACTCGCACGAGGCGGTGCACGGCGAGTCTCTGGGGCTCGCGGAAGTGCGGCGGCAAGCTCGTCTCTACGGCGAGCGCTCGATCGCCGAGCGAAAACGGATCGTCGGACTCGACCCGCGCCGTGCCGACGTGATTCTCGCAGGGACGCTGCTGGTCGAGCGGATCATGACGTTGAGCGGGATCGAGCGGGTGATCGTGAGCGATCAGGGCTTGCGTTACGGGCTGTTGTACGAGCGGCTGGGGGTATCTTTTCGGTGTTGACAATTCCGGCTCGATTGGAAACTATCCCGTTTCATACCCGGGCTCTCGTGAGCTTCAGCCGGTGGGGAAGCGGCCCGGAAAGCCGGGAGGGGCTATGACCAGGGCCGAGTCGATCGAGGCGGTCGCGAAGGGAGCTTAGATCAACAAGGCGACGGCGGAAGGGGCGGTGGACGCGGTCTTCGAGGGAATCGCGCGGGCGATCCGAAAGAACAAACGCTTCCAGCTCCCGGGGTTCGGCACCTTCACCGCGCGCTCGCGCAAGGCGCTCAAGGGCGTCCACCCACAAACCGGCGCCGCGATGGTCATCAAGGCGAGCCGCACGATCGACTTCAAGCCCGCGCCGAGCCTGAAGGAGAGCCTCTAGGAGCGGTGTTGCTCGTCGCGCGTCCCCGCCCTTGATACCTGAGGCGAGCGCACGTAAAATGACGGCTCGCCCCCACCGGTCAGGAGTTTTCGACAAAGCTCATGTCGCTCAGGACGGAAAAAATATGGTTTGACGGAAAGCTGGTTCCCTGGGAGGACGCGAAAGTTCACGTGCTCGCCCACGCACTCCATTACGGGACCGCTTATTTCGAAGGGATTCGTTGCTATTCCATGGCCGACGGCCGGTCGGCGGTTTTTCGCCTCGACGAGCACGTTCGCAGGTTTTCTGACTCCGGCAAGATCCTGGGCTTCCCGCTGCCTTACAGCGTCGAGCAGCTGAAAACGGCCATTCTCGACACCATCCGGGCAAATCACCTGAAAGAGTGCTACATCCGGCCGCTCGCCCTGGTCGGCTTGGGGGAGATGGGATTGTACGCACCCGGGAATCCGATCAACGTCTGCATCGCGGTCTGGCCCTGGGGCGCGTATCTGGGGGACGAAGGATTGAAGAACGGCATCCGCGCGAAGGTCTCCTCCTATACGCGCCATCACGTCAACGTCATGATGACCAAGAGCAAGGCGTCCGGAAACTACATCAACTCCGTGCTGGCCAAGACCGAGGTGAAGAATGCGGGATACGACGAAGCGATCATGCTCGATTCCGAGGGTTACGTTTCCGAGGCGAGCGGAGAGAACATCTTCATCGTGCGCGACGGCCGGCTGAAAACGACCCCGTTGACCTCCATTCTGCCGGGTATCACCCGGGATTCGATCATCACGATCGCGCGCGACAAGGGCTATCAGGTCACGGAGGAGCGCTTCAGCCGCGACGAGCTGTACACGGCGGATGAAGCGTTCTTTACCGGGACTGCTGCCGAAGTGACCCCGATACGGGAGGTCGACCACCGCCCGATCGGTACCGGCCGCCCGGGCGCGATCACGGGCGAGCTGCAGCGCGTGTTCTTCGACGTCATCAAGGGGAAAAACAAGGATTACAGCGGCTGGCTGACCTACCTTTGAGCGCCGGCGTTCGAAGTTTCGCGGAAGCGCCGGCGCGCCCTCTATCCATGGCCGAAGCCCGAGACCCCAAGCTGCGCGTAACCATGCTGCCGCGGGACACGAACGCGCGGGGCACGATCTTCGGCGGCGTCATTTTGAGTCACATCGACCTGGCCGGAGCGCTGGCCGCCTCACAGCACGTCCGTCGCGACTTCGTCACCCGTGCCATGCGCGCGGTCGAGTTTATCGCTCCCGTTTACGTCGGTGATCTCGTGAGTTTTTACACGTCCGTGGTCCGCGAGGGAGTCACCTCGCTCACGGTGCGCATCGAGGTCGAGGCGGAGCGGGCGAGGGAGCCGGGCCGGCCCGTGCGGGTCACCGCCGCAGAAGTGACCTACGTGGCGATCGACGAGGCCGGACGGCCGGTACCGATCCGGTGACCATGCGGGTGCAAGCAAAGCTTTTCTTGCTGATCGGCGCGATCGCCTGGGTGGGAGCGGCCGTGCCGGGAGGCGCGCAGGAGCCCGCCCGTCCGGGCTGCGCGCACTGCCGGCCGGAGCGTCCGGAGATCGCCGAGCTGGTCAAGCGCGCGGAACGGCTGCACGCCCAGTTCAAGCCTCGAGAGGCGGCGCGGGAATTACGCAAGGTGCTCGAGGCGGAACCCGATCACTTCGAGGCGCTCACCATGCTCGCGCGCGCCCACATCGACATCGGGGACATGGTCCTCGAGTCGGAGCCCGGTTGGCAGGCCAAGCGCCTCGAGGAATACCGGATCGCGGAGAGACTCGCGCGCAAGGCGGTCGCGGTCGATCCGGGTTCCACGTGGGGCCATTTTTACGTGGCCTGGTCGCTCGGAAACATCGCCATGATTTCCCCGGTCGGCACGCAGATCGACCTCGCCGGGGAGATCCGGTCGGCGGTGGAAAGGGCGATCGCGCTCGATCCCGGCAACGGATTCGCTTATCACGTTTACGGCGTCTGGCACCGAAAGATGGCGGAGATCGGAAGGATGAGTCGCCTGTTCGCCAACGTCGTCTACGGCCGCTCGATCCCGCGGGGAAGCCTGGAGCAGTCCGTCGAACTCCTGAAAAAGGCGATCGCGCTCAATCCCGGCGTGATCGTCAGCCGTCTCGAGCTGGCGCAAAGCTACATCGCGGCGGAAAACTGGGCGCAAGCCCGGGCGCTGCTACGGTCGATCGAACCGCTGCCGATCCGTTTTTCTGACGACGCCAGGCACAAGCAGAAGGCGAAGCGGCTGCTCGAAGAAATCAGAAATCAGTAATCAGTAATCTCGCGGAGGGCAGAGCGACTTCTCTGCCCCGGCGGGGCGCTCTCCCGCGCGGCGCAATGATCGGTGCTCAGTCGTTCTCGAACCCGAGCAGGCGGTCGACGGATAGCTTGCCCGGACCGGACAGCATCAGGCTCACCGCCATCGCGATCAAGGTGAGGTTGAACTCGAAGCCGTGCCCCTGACCGGGGGTGAGGGACCAGTTGAGGAAAAAGCCGTTGGCGAGGTGAACCGTCCACACCGCGACGGCCATGACGCACGCCAGGCCCAAGGCTGAAAGGCGCGTGAGCAATCCCAGAATCACCGCGATGCCGCCGAAAAACTCCGTTCCGGCGGCGAGCACCGTCAGATAGGGGGGCACGCCCAACGAACGCTCGAAAGTCTCGATTGTCGCCTGGAGGCCGGTCCCACCCCACCAGCCGAAAAGCTTTTGCGCTCCGTGGGCGATGAAGACAGCCCCGAGACCGATACGGGTAGGAAGCATCGCCCAGGGCATGAGTCGTCTCGCGTTGGACGGCAACATGAGTTTTCCTCCAATGGCGGCGAAAAGCCGGGGAGTCCGGCCCTCGCGGTGAAAACCTCGGCACCGGTCAGCAGGAGGCCGAGCCGTGAGCCGGCAAAATGACCCCACAGGCGCAGCCGATATTCTTGCAGACGCCCCGCCACCCCTGCAATATCGCCTGCGGAGTTGCTTTCCGATGGCCCCGACCGTCGCCGTACTTATCGGAGCGTTTCACGGAGCCGCCGTCCGCTCGAGAAAGCCGGTTACGGGCTCCATGAGGAGGCCGCGCGGAGCGGCGCACGTCGGGCATTTTGTCTCGCGTTATGCTACTCTCGCGGTCGCGTAGGGGCTTTTCATGATTCGCACCGTCGGACTCGTCGCAAAATACCAGGAGCCTAAGGCGACCGAAATGGTCAGATGGTTGGTGCCCTGGCTGAAGCAGAGAGGGAAGAAGGTTCTCGTCGAAAACGGCGCCGTGCGGGGGCTTGCCTCCGCCTCCTCGTGCACGAAAAAGGAAATCGCCCGTAAAGCGGACCTGATCATTTCCCTGGGGGGCGACGGCACGCTCCTCAACATCGCGCCGCTCGTGGAGCGGCCCGAGGTGCCGATTCTCGGCGTCAATCTGGGAGGGCTGGGTTTCATCACGGAAGTGGCCGCGGACGAGCTGGAGGCGGTGCTTTCGAAGACGCTCGAGGGCGACTACGCCGTCGAGAAGCGAATGACGCTGGAGGCTCGGGTATTCGGCAAGCGCGGCAAGCCGCGCCGCTTTCGGGTGCTGAACGACGTGGTCATCGCCAAGGGAGCCCGCAGCCGCATCATCGATCTCGAAACCTACGTCGACGAAGACTACCTGTGCACCTACCGGGCGGACGGCCTGATCGTGTCGACGCCGACGGGCTCTACGGCCTACTCCCTGGCCGCAGGGGGACCGATTCTGGAGCCGGCGCTCGGCGCGATCATCCTCAGCCCGATCTGCCCCCATACGCTGACCCATCGCCCGATCGTGGTCCCGAGCAAAGCCACGATCCGGGTGACCCTGCGCTCGGCGGGGGACACGGTGATTCTCAGCCCCGATGGACGGCAGGGGATGCGGCTCAACAACGGCGACCGCGTCGAAGCGCGCGACTCCGGGCTGCCGGTGTCGCTGATCAAGGTCGCCTCAAGAAGCTATTACGAGATCCTCAGGAACAAGCTCAAATGGGGCGAACGATGACGGAAGAGCCATGCTGCGGGAGCTCCGTATCAAGAACTTCGCGGTGATCGACGAGCTGTCGCTCGAGCTGTCGGCCGGGTTGAACGTGCTCACCGGCGAGACCGGGGCCGGGAAGTCCATTATTCTGAGCGCGCTGGGATTGGTGACGGGCGAGCGCGTCGGCTCCGAAATCATCCGCCACGGCGAGGAGGAGGCGAGCGTCGAGGCGCTGTTCGACGAGCTGCCGCAAGCCGCAGCGGCACGCCTGACGGAGGCGGGTTGCGAAGTCGGCGAAGAGCTGATCGTCAAGCGCGTGGTGAGCCGGTCGGGGAAAAATCGCGTTTATCTGGGCGGAAGCCTTTCTCCCCTTGCTTTGCTCGCGGAGGTCGGTCGCTCGTTGGTGCATGTTTACGGCCAGCACGAGCACCACACGTTGCTTCACCCCGAAGCGCACCTGCAGCTGCTCGACGCTTACGGAGGGCTCGCCGCCGCGGCGGCGGAACATGCCGGACGCTTCCGCGCTCTGGCGGAGGCCTGGGAGGCCGTTGCGAAGGCGCGCGCCTTGCTGGAGCAGCGTCGGCGGCAAAGGGGGATGCTGGAAGCGCAGGTGGAGGAGATCGAAAAGGCGCAGCTCCGTCCCGGAGAAGAGGAGGAGCTCGTGCTTCAGAAGAGCATCCTCGCCAACGCGGAACGGCTCTACCAGGGATGCCTGGAAGGCGAGGATTTGCTGTACGAAGGCGAGGACGCGCTGATCAGCCGCGTGGGGAGATACGCCAACAAGTTGCGCGAGCTCGCCAGGATCGACGCCTCCCTCCAACCGGCGGTCGACCTCCTTGCCGCCGCGATGGCCCATCTGGAAGAAGCCAACGGAGAGCTGCGCCGCTACGGCGAGCGGGTGGCATTCGAGCCCGGGGCTCTGGAGCGGCTCGAGGACCGCCTGGCGGAAATTCAGCGCCTCAAGCGGAAGTACGGCGGAGCGGTCCCGGACATCCTGCGCGTCTGTAACGAGCTGCGCGCGGAGCTCGAGGCGCTCGACCGCGGCGAGGAAGAGCTGCCCGAGCTGGAAAAAAAGCTGGAGGCCGCCCGGAGCGCCGCGTGGAAGAGCGCTGAAGCTCTGTCGCTGGAGCGGCGCAGGCTTGCCGGCCGCATGCAGAAGGAGCTGGAGCGCGAGTGCAGGAGCCTCGGCATGCCGGGGACGATCTTCCAGGTGCGCTTCCTTGAAGCTTCCGAGAAGACCGACGAGCCGCCTTTTGTGATGCACGGCAGGAAAATCACGGAAAAGGGAGCCGACCAGGTGGAGTTCTATTTCTCGCCCAACCCCGGCGAGCCGCCGAAGCCGCTTGCCAGGACGGCCTCCGGCGGCGAGCTCTCCCGCCTGATGCTCGCGATCAAATCTCTGGTCCTCCTTCCCGGCGACATCCCCACGCTCCTTTTCGACGAGGTCGACGCCGGTATCGGCGGGGCCATCGCCGAGGTCGTGGGCAAGAAGCTCAAGCAGGTCGCTTCCACCCATCAAGTGCTCTGCGTGACCCATCTGCCGCAGATCGCCGCGCTCGCGGACTCGCACCACGCGGTGCGAAAGGAGGTTCGGCGGGGCAGGACGAGCACGCGGGTGGAAAAGCTGGACGAATCCCGGCGGATCGAGGAGATCGCGCGGATGCTCGGAGGGATCAAGATCACCGAAAGGACCCGCCGGCACGCCGAGGAGATGGTCCGCGGGCGGTGACGCCGCCGGTTCGGCTGAAGTTGACTTTTCCCGGCGGCTCTTCTAACTTGAGTTCGTCACCTGCCTCCAAGCATCCCGTCCGCTGTGGGGCTGTAGCTCAGTTGGGAGAGCGCTTGAATGGCATTCAAGAGGTCGTGGGTTCGACTCCCATCAGCTCCACCATCTTTTTTCTCTCGAGCTGTCCAGAGTTCGGGACCCGCGCGCTCGCCGGCTCCGTAGGGAGTCACCGTTACCGACCCTCGCGCGCATTTTTTTCTTGACCGCTGCCACGGTTCTCGAATAGCGTCGAGGCCGGCGTTGCGCACGTCGGGGTGTGCGAACAGGCGTACCGCGAGCCGGGTTCAGGGGGGGAGCATTGCCATGGAAAAAGAGAGGCTGGAGGCCGCGCTCGTCGCGGCGGTCCTTCTGTTTTTGTCCACGTCGGCGATCGCCCAAGAACGGCTCAGCATCATTTACAGCCAGTTTACGATGACCAATTCGATTACCTGGTTCGCCCGGGAAGCCGGTCTTTTCGAGCGCCACGGTCTGGCCGCGGACCTGATCTACGTCGACTCCAGCCCGGCGGTGCAGGCGTTGACCGCGGGCCAGGCGCCGATCGCCACCATGTCCGGCGGACTGGCGGCGGGTCCTTATTTGAACGGGCTGGACGTCGTCATGCTTGCCGGCTGGTGCAACCTGCTCTCCTACCAGCTCGTCACGCGTCCCGAGATTCGCCGGCCCGAGGATCTGCGCGGGAAGGTGGTGGGTATCGGCCGTTTCGGTGCCGCGGCCGACTGGGGGCTTCGCCTGATTCTACGCAAGCTCGGCATCAATGAGAACCGCGACGTCCAGATCATCCAGGCCGGGGGCGGCGGGCCGGCCACCCGCCTGGCCGCTATGGAAGCAAAAAAGTTCGATGCGACCGTCCTCGATCCGCCCCAAACGATTCAGGCCCGGCGGCTAGGGTTCCGCTCCTTGGCCGACGGCATTGAGCTCGGCATTCCGTTTCTTCAGGGTGGGCTGGTGACCCGGCGCGTCTACATCCGATCGCACGAGGATATCGTCCGGCGAGTCGTCCGGGTGGTGACGGAAGCGATTCACTACGCCAAGACAAACCGCGAAGCGGCGCTCAAGGTCATGCAAAAGTACCTGCACCTGCGGGATCGCGAGGCGCTCGACGAGGCGTACGATTCCTTTGTCGTCAAGCAGTTTCCCAAGGCCCCGTACGCGGCGCCCGCGGCGGTCCAGACCATCTTCGATCTCGCCGCGGCGCGCGACCCACGGGCCAGGAACGCCGATCCGCAGGGGTTCCTCGACATGCGCTTCGTCCGAGAGCTGGAGCAGAGCGGCGCCATCGACCGGCTCTACGCGCGTTGAGCGCTGTCGCCGGTCGATGGCGCTTGCACCGCGGGCGCCTGCTGTCGTCCCGCTTGCCCCGGGATCACAGCCGGGCTACTTTGCCTTGACCCGACCCGCCTTGAGCTTTTCTCCGGTCTCGAAGTAGCGCCCTTCCACCGCCAGCCGGGCCTCCTCGTCCAGCTCCTCGTCCCACTGGCCGAGGGAATAACCGAACCAGGGCATCTGCGGGCGCAGCTTCGGCAGGCCCAGCTCCTCCCAGATCTCGCGCGCTTTTTCCATGTATTCCCGCTTCGGCAGAGAAACCGGAGGGAAAGGCTCCTTCTGAATGGCGTTGCAGAGCATCGCGGACTCGTCGGCCGGCAGATGATACGACACCACGTCGGTGCCGAGCGTCTCGTGCTTGTACAGAAACGGCGGAGCGTGCCCCTTTTCCATCCCTCCGACGATGTGCACGTCCCGGTGCGGCTTCATGCGGTAGCACATCGCCCAGAACACGGCAGCTTCGTTGGAGGGATCGATGTCCTCGTCCACGGCGACCACGATCTTTCCCACTCCCGGGTGGAACGAGCACGCGGCGTGCAGGGCGCGCCAGACCTCCGCTTCGCTCGGTCGGCGCATCTGGATGATCACGAGCTTGTAGGTGTTGGTCAACGGCTCGTGCATCTCGACGCGAAGCACGCTCTGGATGCGGCATTCGTCGCGGAGGTGGACCAGCATGAGCCGGTCGTAGCCGATCTTCCGGATCACCGAGGACTCGCTCGGGGTCAGCTGGCTCAGCCAGGATACATAGATCGCGTCCCTGCGGTGGGTGATCGCGGTGACGTCCATGAAAGGATTGAGCTGGCGCGGATGCATGTAACCGTGCGATTCCCCGAACGGTCCTTCGGGCTCGATCCACTCGGTGTTGAGGTTCCCCTCGATCACGATTTCGGCATCTGCAGGGACCATTATGTCCACGGTCTTGCACCTGACCATCGGAATCGGTTCGCCGGCCAGCGCGCCCGCGACCCCGATCTCGTCCACGCCGTAAGAGACCTTCTGCACCGAAACGTAAGAAACCACGGGCGGCGCACCGAGCACCAGAGCCGCGGGCAGCGGCTGCCCTTTCTCCTGGGCTTTTTTCCAGTGGAGGTAGATGTCCTGGCCCAGTCCGGACGGAAAGACGCCGACGCGGGTGCGCGACTTGATCTGCCCGCGGTAGTTGCCGACATTCTGGATCCCGGTTTCCGGATCGCGGGTGAACCAGTGGGAGCACGTGGTGTAGGGCCCGTTGTCGAACCCGGGCGTCGAGATGGGCACCGGGAATTTGTCCAGGCCGAAGCCCTCCCGTTCGAGGTCGCGTCCGGAGTGCACCACCTCCTGGCAGCGCCCTTCCCGGACGATCACCGGCGCAATCGGCTGGGAAAGCGCGCGCCGCCACTTTTCGTCCATCTCGTCCGCGCTCTTGCAGCCCATCCCGATGAAGTAGATCGCGGGATTGCCGGCGAGGGCGCCTACGACCACGGGAAAGTCATAGCGTCGGCCCTTTGCATCGGTGACGTTCTCGAAAAGCCAGGCCTTGCGGTCTTCCTCGGGAATGCCGCCGCGGTATTGCCAGCGCACGAGCGGATGGAGCTCGGTGTCCTTGTTGATGAGGCGTCGGACGCGCCGCAGATAGCCGGCGGCGTCGAGCCTGTTCAGGTGTTCGTGAAGGTCTGAGTAGGCCATCGTCTTCCTCTGTCGCTTGAAAGGTCAGGGAAAAATATACGATTGCGGGCGGTGCGTCAAACGAGCCGGGGCCGGCGCGTTTTTCCAGGCGCCGGCTCCCGGAGGTTACGGATTTTGTAGCTCAGCGCGACGCCGGCCGGGCGCCGAAGTAGTTCGACCAGGCGAGCGCGAGCAGATCGATGGAAATCTCGCGCGGGCGGTTTTCGTAGGCGCAGATATCCAGGCAGCGCTGGATCAGATCGCGCGGCTCGCAGCCCCGCAGCGGTCGATTTTCCTCTTTATAGCGTTGGAAGAGGAACTCGAGGTGAGCCGGGTCGTAGTTGAGCCCCTGCCCCTCCACGTAGTTCCGGTAGATCTTCCCGTACAGCTCCTGGTTCGGCTGGTTGATGAAGAGGCGGTATCCCATCCGGCGCAGAAAGGCGTCGTCGACCAGATCCTTGGGGTCGAGGTTCGTAGCGAAGATGAGCAGCTGCTCGAAGGGCACCTCGATCTTTTTTCCCGTGTGGAGCGTGAGATAATCGACCCGCCCCTCGAGCGGAATGATCCAGCGGTTGAGAAGGTCGTGAGGCTCGACTCGCTGGCGGCCGAAGTCGTCGATCACCAGGGTCCCGCCGTTGGCCTTCATCTGAAACGGCGCCTCGTAGAAGTGCACCGTCTCGCTGTAGATGAGGTCCATGGTTTCGATGGTCATTTCCCCGCCGACGACCACGATGGGGCGTTTGATCCGCACCCAGCGCTCATCGTAACGTTGCTCCGGTGGGTCCACCGGCACGTGGTTGTGAAGGTCGAAGACCTTGATGATCTGTCCGTCGACCTCTACCGCGTACGGGATCCAGATCTCTCCCGACTGCGCCTGGTGCAACGCGGTGGCGATGGTCGTCTTGCCGTTTCCCGAGGGTCCGGTCAAAAACAGGCTTCGCCGGGAGTTGACGACCAGGCCGAGCGTTTGAACCGTGGCGTCGGGGAGAACCAGTCCCGACAACGCGGCCTGAACCGCTCGGGGCGGGATGTTTTCGTGGCTCGCGCTCTGTTCGACGATCATCTTCGAATAGGCGGCGAGCGAGACGGGAGCGGGCCCGATATAGCCGTTGATCTCGAGCAGCCGCTGGGCCCGCTGCCAGCCCCGGTCGAGCATCGCGTAACGGTTGTTGCCGTAGCTGATCAGGCCGCGGATCTCGACGAACTTCTCGCGATACAGGTGCTGCAACAACTGTTCGGTCAGCGGCATCGGAAGCTTGAGCTTCTGGGACGCCCGTTCGGTGGTGCAATTGGTGTCGGCGTAAACGGTCTTGAGGGCGAGGTCTGCGAGGAAGCCGAAATCGAGCTCCGTGGCTTCCACGGACAACGGAACCGGGGGAAGGTGGGGATCGGACCGGGTCGAGAGGACCTCTTCGTTCTTGGCCATGGTTTTAAACCCTACCCTGACGTTTACTGAGTTCGTTCGTATGCAGACACCGTATCATGCGCTCGGGCCGAAATCGCTGCTTTGACCGGAACCCGGGACCCGAAGCCGGGAATTTTGTCGCTGCCAGCCCGTCAAAGGGTTTCTCGAGCAAATCCACCAATCGACCAACCCGCAGGTCGGAAAAAACATGTACTAGGATACCCCACCCGTCCCGGGCCGGCAAGCAAATCTTCCGGTCCGCCAGCCTAAGTCGTTGTTTTTGAAACGAAAGTTCCGGATTTGAAGAGAGAAGAGGAGTGTGTTATAAAAAACGCTTCGGGAGTACTTTATGAAACCGGGAATTCATCCGGAATACAAGGCGGCACAGGTGATCTGCGCCTGCGGGCATGTTGTCGAAACCCGCTCCACGGTGAGCAAGATCCACGTCGATATCTGCTCCAATTGCCACCCTTTCTTCACTGGCAAGCAGAAACTGGTCGATTCCGCGGGTCGCGTCGAGAAGTTCAGAAAGAAGTACGGCATCAAAGAGTAAGCCCGGCAGGCCAGCGGTCGAAACAGCTTTGG
Source organism: Candidatus Zixiibacteriota bacterium (assembly GCA_035574315.1). NCBI lineage: Bacteria > Pseudomonadati > Candidatus Zixiibacteriota > Candidatus Zixiibacteriota bacterium. The sequence goes on along the minus strand of DATLYW010000024.1, from coordinate 24,277 downwards.
GTCGCATAAAGGGGCAAAGGGTGGCGGGCTTCCCTTTGCCCCTTTTTTCTTTTTCCGTCGCTAGACCCGGAGATACGGGTGCGCCGATGCTCGATAAACTGGCGGAAGTCGAGAAACGATACGTGGAGCTGGAAGGTCTCATGTCCGACCCCAAGCTCCTCAGTCAGCAGCGGGAGTATTCCAAGATCGCCAAGGAGCGGTCTGAGCTCGAGGAAATCGTGCGGTGCTTCAGGGAATGGCGCAAGGTGGAGCGGGAGATTGAGCAGAACCGCCAGCTGCTCGATGAAAAGGACGATGCTTTGCGGGAGCTCGCCAAGGAAGAGCTGGCGGCGTTGCGCGCCCGAAAGGCGGAGCTCGAAAACCGCCTTCGGATTCTCATCCTGCCCAGAGATCCCAATGACGCCAAGAACGTTATCCTCGAGATCCGGGCCGGCACCGGCGGGGAGGAGGCCGCGCTTTTTGCCGCGGAGCTGTTCCGGATGTACGCGCGCTACGCGGAATCGCGGGGCTGGCGGGTCGAGATGATGAGCTCCAATCCGACCGGTCTCGGAGGCTTCAAAGAAATCATCGCCAGCATCGAAGGCGCCGGAGCCTACAGCCGGCTCAAGTTCGAGGGTGGCGTGCACCGGGTGCAGCGCGTTCCCGTGACCGAAGCCTCGGGACGGATCCACACCTCGACGGTCACGGTGGCGGTTCTGCCGGAAGCCGACGAGGTCGAGGTCGAGATCGATCCGAAGGATCTGCGCGTGGACGTTTTCCGTTCCTCGGGACCCGGAGGGCAGAGCGTCAACACTACGGATTCCGCGGTCCGGATCACACATCTTCCCACCGGCATCGTGGTTTCCTGTCAGGACGAGAAGTCGCAGCACAAGAACCGCGCCAAGGGAATGAAGATCCTGAGAGCGAGGTTGCTGGAAAAGAAGCTGGAAGAACAGCGCTCCGAGATCGCGGCTTCCCGGCGCATGATGGTCGGGAGCGGAGACCGCAGCGAACGGATCCGCACCTATAATTTTCCGCAGGGCCGGGTGACCGACCACCGCATCAATCTGACGCTTTACAAGCTGGACCGCGTGATGGAGGGGGAGATCGACGAGCTGGTGGACGGGCTGATCACGCACTATCAGGCTGAGGCCCTCAAGGCGACGGCATAAGGACAATGGCGGGAACTTCTGAAATCGAGCGGTCGATGATCGGCCCCGCAGCATCGGTCCGCGGGCTTCTGGCGGAGGGCGGGAGGCGCCTGGCGGCGGCCGGCATCGAAAGCGCTTTGCTCGACGCCGAGCTCCTTCTCGGGGAAGCGCTCGGATGGACGAAAGAAAGGCTCTGCACGGACCGCAACGCAAGAGTCCGCCCGGAAGAGCGGTTCCGATACGAGCAACTCATCGGCCGCCGACTCAGGCGCGAGCCTCTCGCTTATATCGTGGGTCGAAAAGAATTCTGGTCCCTCGAATTCCGGGTGACTCCCTCCGTGTTGGTTCCCCGGCCCGAAACGGAGCTCCTCGTGGAGATCGCCGTCGTGCTGGCGAGCTCGCTCGAATCGGAGCGGGAGCTCCGCGTGCTCGACATCGGCACCGGTGCCGGGGTGATCGCGGTGGCGGTCGCTAAAGAAATCAGCCGGGCGCGCGTCTGGGCGACCGACATTTCCGAGGATGCGCTCGAGGTCGCCCGCGACAATGCCCGCCGCCACGGCGTCGCCGATCGTATCCGGCTCGCCAGGGGCGACCTCTTCGGCGCGCTCGACGCAGATGCCGGCCCGTTCCACTTGATCGTTTCCAATCCGCCTTACGTTCGCCGCAGCGACATCGCCGGGCTGGCTCCGGAAATCGCCGACTGGGAGCCGAGGGTTGCCCTGGACGGCGGCGCCGATGGTCTGGACTTCTATCGGCGGATCTTCGACGATGCCCGCGGCTATCTGGCACAGGGCGGGTTCCTGGCGCTGGAGATCGGTTCTGGAATGGCGGGTCCGGTCGGAGAGCTCATCGAGTCGGCGCGTGTCTACGGCAGGCCCGCCGTGTATCGGGACAGCTCTGGCCTAGAGAGGGTCCTGGTCGCGCGCCGGCCCACGGCCGAAACATAGGAACGGCCGCATGGACAAAGTCGTCATTCAAGGCGGGACGCCTTTGAGAGGCGAGGTGCGGGCCAGCGGCTCGAAAAACGCGGCCCTGCCCGTGTTGATTTCTTCCCTCCTGACCGCGGAGCCCTGTACTTACGAGGCGATTCCCCGCCTCGCCGACATCAGCACCACCTTCAAGCTTCTTTCCGGTCTGGGGGTCGCCGTCGACAAGGAGGGCTGGAGCGAGGGAACCGGGAGGGTCTTCGTGCGCGCGGATCGGGTAACCGACTTCCAGGCGCCGTACGACCTCGTGAAAACCATGCGGGCTTCGTTTCTGGTTCTGGGTCCGCTGCTCGCCCGCTTCGGGCGGGCGCGGGTTTCCACGCCCGGCGGCTGCGCCATCGGCACGCGGCCGGTCAACCTGCATCTCAAGGGACTGGCTGCGATGGGCGCTTCGATCGAGCAGGTTCACGGGTACGTCGAAGCTCGGTCCGCGAAGCTCAAGGGCGCAAAGATCTACCTCGACATCCCCTCGGTCGGAGCCACGGAAAATCTCATGATGGCCGCGACCCTCGCCGAGGGGACGACGGTGATCGAGAACGCGGCCAAGGAGCCGGAGGTCGAGGACCTGGCAATCGCCCTTTCGGGCATGGGGGCCCGAATCAGCGGCGCCGGCACCGACATCATCACCATCGAGGGAGTGCCGGAGCTGCACGGCGTCACCCACACGGTGATCCCTGATCGGATCGAAGCCGGAAGCTTCGTCATCGCCGGAGCCCTGACCGGCGGCGACATCGTGGTGAAGGGCGTGCGGCCGGATCACCTGGACGCTTTTTTCATCAAGCTCAGGGAAGCAGGGGTCGACCTGACGGTCGGGAAGGACGCCGTGCGCGTGAGAAGCGGCATGCGGGTGAAGAGCGTCGACGTGACCACCCTCCCGTATCCCGGGTTCCCCACGGATCTGCAGGCGCAGATGATGGTTTTGATGTCGGTCGCCGACGGCGTCAGCGTGATCACGGAAACGATCTTCGAGAACCGGTTCATGCACGCCCAGGAGCTGGACCGGATGGGGGCCGACATCCGCCTGGAGGGAAACCGAGCGATCGTGAGAGGTGTCCGAGCGCTTTCCGGAGCGCCAGTCATGGCGACCGACTTGCGCGCCAGCGTATCCCTCGTTCTCGCCGGTCTGGTGGCCAGCGGCACCACCGAGGTCGCCCGGGTCTATCACCTCGACCGCGGATACGAGAGGATCGAGCAAAAGCTCTCTCAGCTGGGAGCCGATATCAGACGCGTCCGGGCATAGGGAGCCGAAAGCGGAGGGAGCGAACGGGTACGGTCGTGGAAATCCGACTTGTCAAGACTACGGACGCAGGGTTCGACTCGCTCCTTGAGCGCATTCTCGGGCGCAGGGAGCGCCGCCAGGGAGAGGTCGAGAAGCAGGTGGGAGCGATTATCGCCGACGTCCGCCGTGGAGGCGATCGGGCCCTGATCCGTTATACGCGGCTGTTCGACCGGCGCCGGCTGACGCGCTCTGCGATCGAGGTGGCTCGCGAGGAGATGGCGCGGGCGGCGGCGCGGGTTCCGAAGCGGGATATCGCCCTGCTCAAGGCGGCCGCCCGGCGCATCGCCGCGTTTCACCGCCGGCAGCTCGAGAAGAGCTGGTACTATCGAGATCGCCTGGGGCTCCTGCTCGGACAGAGGGTCACGCCGCTTGAGCGCGTGGGCGTTTACGTGCCGGCGGGCAAAGCAGCCTACCCGTCCACCGTTCTCATGAACGTGATTCCGGCCAAGGTGGCGGGAGTCGACGAGATCGTGATGGCCTCTCCGGTCGGAGCCGACGGCGACATCATCCTCGCCGCGGCCCGGATCGCCGGGGTGGACCGGGTGTTCCGGGTAGGCGGGGCCCAGGCGGTCGCTGCCCTGGCGTTCGGCACCGAGACGGTTCCCAGGGTGGACAAGATCGTGGGGCCGGGAAACATCTTCGTCGCGACGGCCAAGCGAATGGTTTTCGGCCAGGTCGACATCGACTCGGTGGCCGGACCGAGCGAGATCCTCCTGCTGGCTGACGACTCCGCCGATCCGAGGTACGCCGCCGCCGACATGTTGTCGCAGGCCGAGCACGACGAGCTGGCGTCGGCGCTTTGTCTGACGCCTTCGCTGGCCCTGGCTTCCAGGATTCAGGCGGCGCTCTCCGAACGCCTGCGGCGGAGCCGGCGGCGCGAGGTCAGCCTGAAAGCGCTCGCCGACTACGGCGCGATCATCGTCACCCGCAGCCTGCTCGAGGCGTTCGATCTCGCCAATGCGATCGCGCCGGAGCACGTGGAGCTGATGGTGAGGGAGCCGCGAAAATGGGTGCACCGCGTGCGCCATGCCGGAGCGATCTTTCTCGGCCGTTACTCGACTCCGCCGCTGGGCGATTACTTTGCCGGCCCGAATCACGTCCTGCCGACCGGGGGGAGCGCGCGATTTTTCTCGCCTCTGGGGACGTACGATTTTCTCAAGCGAACGACGGTGATCCAGGCGGAGGCGCGGTCGTTGAAGGCGTTGGCTCCGCGCATCGCCCGGCTGGCGCGCCTCGAAGGGCTCGATGACCACGCACGCGCCGTCGAATCCCGCTTCGAGGGCTAAGGAGAGACCATGGGACGGACGGCGAGCACGGAGCGCAAGACCAAGGAGACCGAAATCCGCGTTGCGGTCGAGATCGACGGAACCGGGCGGGCCCGGGTTCAAACCGGCATTCCGTTTCTCGACCACATGCTGGACAGCTTCGCCCGGCACGGTTTTTTCGACCTCGAACTCGACGCCAAGGGAGACCTGGCGGTCGATTACCATCACACCGTCGAGGATGTCGGTCTGGCGTTGGGCCAGACCTTCAAAGAAGCGCTGGGAGCAAAGCACGGCATCCGGCGGTTCGGGGAGGCGAGCTGTCCCCTCGACGAAGCGCTGGCCCGGGTGGTGGTCGATCTGAGCGGGCGACCCTATCTGTCGTACAACGTCAAGATCCGGCCGGGCCGGGTCGGCGACTTCGACACGGACCTGCCGCACGAATTTTTCGCCGCCTTCGCAAACCAACTGGGCATGAACCTGCACATCGACCTCGTACGCGGGGAAAACCCGCATCACATCATCGAGGCGATCTTCAAGGCGTTCGCGCGAGCGATGGACATGGCGACCCAGATCGACGGGCGCGTCGAAGGGGTGCTCTCGACGAAAGGGAGTCTGTAGCAGACAAGCCGATCCAATGATCGCAATCGTCGACTACGGCATGGGAAATCTCCGCAGCGTGCAGAAGGGCTTCGAGCACGTCGGCGTGGAGGCCCGCATCACGCGGGAGGCGGCACGCATCGCCGAGGCTCGCGGGGTGGTTCTGCCGGGGGTCGGGGCCTTTCCGGCCTGCATGGAAAACCTCGCCCGGTTCGGTCTGGTCGAAGCCATCCGCGAGGTTGTCCGGGGAAAAAAACCCTTCCTGGGAATCTGTCTGGGATTTCAGCTGCTCTTTTCCGAAAGCGAGGAGTTCGGTCCGCAGAAGGGGCTGGACCTCTTTCCGGGCCGGGTGGTCGGGTTCAGGCCCGACGGCCTCAAGGTTCCCCACATGGGTTGGAACAGTATCGAAAAGAAACTGGATTCGCCGTTTCTGGAGGGGATTCGGAGCGGCGATTTCGTCTATTTCGTCCATTCGTTCTACGTCGATCCGGCCGATCCCTCGATCGTCGCCACGACCACCGACTACGGGATCCGGTTCGCGTCGAGCATCGCCACGGACCATCTCTTCGCCTGCCAGTTTCACCCGGAAAAAAGCCAGGAGCTGGGTCTCAGGATCCTCGCCAACTTCGGCCGTTTCGTGAAATCCCGCTGAGCCGCCCGTGCTGATCATCCCCGCCATCGACATCAAAGACGGCCGCTGTGTTCGTCTCCTCCGGGGCGACATGGATCGTGCGACGGTTTACTTCGATAACCCGGTGGACGCCGCCAGGCATTGGATCGCCCAGGGAGCCGCCCTGCTGCACGTCGTCGATCTGAACGGGGCCGTCGAAGGGCGCCCGGTGCACCTGCGCGAGGTCGAAGAGATCTGCCGGTTGGGTGCGGGGGTGCAGCTCGGAGGCGGTATGCGCACCGTTGCGGCGGTGGAAACCGCGCTCGGGCTCGGCGTCGCCCGCGTCGTGGTGGGGACGGCCGCTTATGATCGCCCGGATTTGCTTCGGACCCTATGCAGCCGGTTTCCCGGAAGGATCGTCGTCGGGATCGACGCGCGCGAGGGCAGGGTCGCGATCAAGGGCTGGAAGGAGACCACCCCGATGGACGCGGTCACCCTGGCGCAGCGCTGCGAGAAGGAAGGGGCCTCCCGGATCATCTACACCGACATCGGCCGGGACGGCACGCGAGAGGGCATCAACGTGGAAGAGACGCTGAGGATCGCGGGAGCCGTGAAGATTCCGGTCATCGCCTCGGGTGGAGTGGCGACCCTCGAGGACATCCGGCGGCTCGGGCCCCTGGGGAAGCAGGGGGTCGAAGGCGTGATCGTCGGCCGGGCCCTCTACACGCGCGGGTTCGAATTGGCGGATGCGATCAAGCTCGCGGAGTCCTACTGATCGCTGCTCTCTTTCCTGATTTTCCAGAGGAAGATCTTGTGCGGGTGCTTGATGCCGCCCAGCATCCGCTCGGGCTTCTCCAGGACGACAGTCCTGTCCGGCGGCCAGCCCTCGATGCCGAAATCGTGAGCGACCACGCGAGCGCCCGGCTTCATCTTTCGGAGGCTCGGCTTGACCGCCTCGTTGAACCACGGAAGCATGTAGAGCGTGACGACGCTGGCGGGCGCCAGGTCCGCCTTGAGGGCGTCCTCTCTGCGAAACTCGACCAGGTGCTCCACGCCCTGTTGCCGCGCGGCCTCCACGGCGCGCTCGATCAGGGCGGCGTCCATCTCGATACCCACGCCGCGCGCGCCGTACTTTTTCGCGGCGCGGATGACGATGCGCCCGTCGCCGCTTCCAAGATCGTAGACGACGTCGCTTTGCGTGACCGCCGCAAGCTCCAGCATGCGATCGACCACTTCGATCGGCGTCGGCAGGAACGGGATCTCTTCGGGATAATCAGCGCGAGCTGCGCTCGCCCGGATCAGCAAGAGAGCCGCGAAGCAGAGCGCGAGCCGCCGGGCGGCGGTTCCCCGGGAGGGGAACTGGCGGAACGAGCGGGCGATCTTTTCACGGCCGGGTTGCGCTGTTGCTGCGGTCATCGTCGGTCGGGGCGCCATTCATACAGATAGAGGATGTGCTTGTGGGGTGCAACTTCGGGCCGGGTATCGAGAAGCGGCGTCTCTTCCCACCTGTCGTGCTGCCACCCCTCGATAGGGTAATCGTGAGCCACCACGCGCGTGCCCGGCCGGAGCTGTCGCTCCAGAGCGGGTCGCAGCCGCCGGTTGAACGAAGGCAGCATGTAGAGCGTGATCACCGTGGCCGGGGACAGGTCCGCCCTGAGGGCGTCCGCCTGGCGAAACTCCACCAGGTGGCTCACACCCTCGCGCCTGGCCGCGGCCCGGGCGACTTCCACCAGACGCCCGTCCAGCTCAATGCCGACCCCCCGTGCGCCGTATCGCTTCGCGGCCTCGATCACGATGCGCCCGTCCCCGCTTCCCAGATCGTAGACGACGTCGTCGCGCTTCACCCCCGCAAGGCTCAACATCCGATCCACGACCTCGAACGGGGTCGGCACGTAAGGCACCTTTTCCTGCTCTTCGGCGAGAAGGCACCTCGGGGAGGGCAGGAAAAGCCCGCAGACGATCCCTATCGCCAGGAAGCGCTTCATCGGTTCCGCCCGGTCGATCCCTAGCGGCTTTCGCCGGCCGGTGTCAAGCGGAGCCGGTCCGGTTTGTGATTTTCCGCGGAGATGGTTATATGAACCCATGGAAAATCACAGTCTGGCCGCGGCCGAGAAACGCCCTCCTCTATCACTGCCGTTCTATTACGGGTGGCTCGTTATCGGTCTGTGCTTCGTAACCACGCTCACCAGCGCCGGGGTGCGCTCCTCGCCCTCGGTCCTGATCCATCCTCTCGAGGCCGAGTTCGGCTGGAGCCGGACGCTCATCGCTTCGGCAGTAAGCATGAACCTGCTGCTCTTCGGGATCGCGGCGCCCGTCAGCGGCTGGCTTCTGGATCGCTATGGTCCGCGCAAGGTGATGCTCGGCAGCCTCGGCCTGCTGGTCCTCGGCGTGACCGGCACGGTGGCGATGGACCGTTTCTGGCAATTTTTCATCGTTTGGGGGGTAATCGTCGGTCTGGGAGCGGGAGGAGTCGGCTCAGTGCTGGCGGCCACGGTGGGCAACCGCTGGTTCGTGGCCAAGCGCGGCCTGGCGCTCGGCGTTCTCGGCAGCGCGAGCTCCACCGGGCAGCTGATCTTCATTCCGCTCTTCATGGCGGCGATCACCTACGCTGGCTGGAGGCTGGGCTCCATGGTCTTGATCGCCGTGGCGCTGGTCTTGTTGCCGATGATCTACCTCTGGATGAGGGACGATCCGTCGGAAGTAGGACTCGAGCCCTACGGCGCGGGGGACCCGCTGGCGGTGAAATCGGGCGGAACCGCCTCCCTGCGCGGTATGCCCGCGAAAGGCGCCACGGTCACGGCCAGAGAGGTCCTCCGCCACCCGACCTTCTGGCTGCTGTGCGGGAGCTTTTTCATCTGCGGCGGCACCGCGAACGGGCTGATCGGGACCCATCTGATCCCGCACGAAATCGAGATCGGCATACCCCAGGTCGCCGCGGCTTCCATCGTCGGCGTGATGGGGTCGTTGAACCTGGTGGGCACGATTTTTTCCGGCTGGATGATCGACCGGGTGCAGCCGCAACGGTGGCTGGCGCTCGTGTATGCTCTCAGGGGAGTGTCGCTGCTGCTCCTGCCTTTCGTGCGCGATTTTTCCGGCCTGGTGGTTTTCGCCGTGATCTACGGCCTGGACTGGTTCGCGACGGTGCCGCCTTCGATGGCGATCACCGCTGACACGTTCGGCAAGCAGAACGTGGGAAAGGTTTACGGCTGGATTTTCATGTCGCACCAGATCGGGGCCGCGGCCATGGCCTCGGCCGCCGGGGCCGTACGCGACCTGATCGGCGATTACCATTTTGCTTTTCTATCGGGCGGAGTGATCGCGATGATCGCGGCCGGCCTGGCGTTGCAGATCAGATCCAAAGCCCGGGACGCCGAGGCCGCCCCTGCCGCGCCGATGCCGGCCGGAGCCTAGAGGTCAGTCGGATTCGGTGAAGTTGGAGACCTTCCAGCGGCCGTTCTCCAGGCGCGCGGCGATGAGCCACTTGCGCGTGAACGAGCTGCCGTCGTCGGATCGAATTGTTCCTTCGTACAGGAACGACGCCCGCCCGCGTCCCTCCCGCTTCTCGAGCAGCCGATAGTTGACCCGGGGCTTTTGGGTCGACGCGTCGATCGCCTGCCCCGCCGTGAGGCGGATCTCCTCGTCGACCTTGTGCAGCGCCAGCCCGACGACGTGGAGCCTGGCTTTCCCCAGATCGATGTGCACGTAGTGCTGGTCGAGGAATTCCTCGACCACTCCCTGCGCCGTGCCGAGGTCCCGGCCGCAACCGCCAGCACCCGCCAGGGCGAGAAGCAAGATCGTGATTGCCTGGAGTCTCCGGCCGCCGGTTCGCATGGTGTCAGCGCACCCGTTCCACCAGCCAGTCCAGCGCTTCCGCCATCGCCCGCTCCATCATAGCCGGGTCGGAGAAGCGGTGGTCGGTTCCCGGCAGGATCGAAAGCCGCTTCGGCCCCGCCAGGCGCTCGTAAAGCTCGTAAGCCTCGTCGACCGGAACGACCGCATCGGCGTCTCCGTGAATCACGAGGGCGGGGCAGACGACACGGGCGGCCGCGGCGGCGACGTCGAGCTGCTCCAGGTCCCGAAGCAGCGTGGCGTTGAGGCGCCGGCCGTTGTAGTAGGTGACCCCTTGATCCCGCCAGGCCTTGAGCCCCTCAGCGCTGAGCACCCGCGAGGGAAAGCGCTCGGGATGGAGCGGCGCCGCGACGGTCACAAGGGCCGCGACGCCGGGTTCCCGGGCCGCAAAGAGCAACGCCACGGTGCCGCCCATGCTCGAACCGAACAACCCGATCTTTCCGCCTGCCGCGGCCTTGACCAGAGCGTAGGCGGCCCTCAGATCCTCGACTCCGCCGGTATACGTAATGTCTTCGTAGCGCCCGGTCGATTCCCCCGTATAGGCGAAATCGAAGCGAAGCGCCGTGGTTCCCCGCTCGGCGAGCGCACGAGCGAGGTAAACGAGCTTTTCGCTCTCTTTGTTCGAATCCATGCCGTGGCAGAGGATCACGGCCCCGGAATCGCTCTTGGCGCAGCGGTGGAGCACGCCGACCAGCGTGTCGCCGCGGCCGTTGGGGAAAGAAACCCTTTCTTCAGTCGCCCCGTGCGGCATGGCGAGAGTTCGGCCCGGCGAAACAGTCAACGATGGGTAACATGGCGAAAAGTGCGGTTTCTGGTTGGGTTACTCTTGAGCGGACAGGTGCCAGAAGCTATCGAACGCTCTTGTTTCCTTCTGAACGATTGAACCGTACGAAGCGGCAGGCCTCGGCCCCCGGGTAGCGTGTCTGCATTTCGACATCAATACGCCAACGCCATATTAGCTCCGCGCACCGAAGGACTCAACGGCTTCGGTTTGGTTTTGATCCGCCGCGTGCTATCCTAAACGCGCTGCGCATGAAGGACCTGGTGGAGAAGTTCGCGCGCTATCTCGAAATCGAGCGCCGCGTCTCGCCCCACACCCTGCGGAGCTATCTGAGCGACCTCGCCCAGTTTGAGGAGTTTCTTACCGGAATCGAGCCCGGGCGGCCGGTCGATTTGCGCCGGGTAGACCTGGACGTGGCGCGCGCTTACCTCGCCTCGCTGGCCAAGAGCCGCAAGAAAAGCTCGCTCGGCCGCAAGGCCGCAGCCCTCAAGAGCTTCTTTCGGTACCTCGTCGAGAGCGGGGCGCTGGATGCCGACCCGCTCTTGTTGCTCGGGAGCCCGAAGCAGGGAAAACCCCTGCCTGCTTTTCTCTCGGTCGACGACGTGTTCCGGCTTCTCGGCGGACTGAAAGACCGCGGTTTCCCGGATGCCCGCGACCGGGCGATTCTGGAAACGCTTTACTCGACCGGCGTGCGCGTCAGCGAGCTGGCTGGCCTCGACTGGCGCGATGTGGACTTCGACCTGGGCATCGTCCGCGTGGTCGGCAAAGGCTCCAAAGAACGCATCGTACCCATCGGCGAGGTCGCGCTCCGGGCGCTGAGGGACTACGCCGCCGAGGAGTGCAGGCGCTGGAACCGCCCCTGCAGCAGCCAGAACCCGATCTTTCTCAACCGCTTCGGAAAGCGGCTGACGACCCGGAGCATCGCCCGGGTGGTTGCCAAACGGCTGAAGGCGGCGGGCATCGCTGTCCGGATGGGACCCCACGGGTTGCGGCACACCTTTGCGACCCACCTTCTGAACAACGGCGCCGACCTGCGGGTGATCCAGGAGCTGCTCGGCCACGCCAGCCTCTCGACCACCCAGCGATACACTCACCTCAATCTGGACCAGCTCACGGCCGTCTACGACCGGGCTCATCCGAGAGCCTAGAAAAAAACGTTTTTAAGCCTTAGGATTGTAGACAAGCGGAAGGAAACGGCGGGCGATTTCATGTTCCGGGGTACGACGATTCTGGCGATCCGCCGCAACGGCAAGGTGGTGGTCGCCGGCGACGGCCAGGTGAGCTTCGGCGATACGGTGATGAAGCACACCGCCCGGAAGGTTCGTAAGCTGCATCACGATCGGGTGATCGCGGGCTTCGCCGGCGCCACGGCGGACGCCTTCACGCTGTTCGAGAAGTTCGAGGCGAAGCTCGAGCAGTTCAACGGTAACCTCAAGCGGGCGGCCGTCGAGCTGGCCAAGGACTGGCGCACGGACAGGGTGCTGCGCCGCCTGGAGGCGCTGCTCGTGGTTGCCGACTTGAACGATCTCCTCGTGATCTCCGGGAGCGGGGACGTGGTCGAGCCCGACGACGGGCTCATTGCGATCGGCTCCGGAGGAAACTACGCGCTGGCAGCGGCCCGGGTGCTGATGAAGCACACCGAGCTCGACGCCCGAACCATCGCCGCGGAGGCGATGAGCGTCGCCGCGGACCTCTGCGTTTACACCAACGATCAGCTGACCCTCGAAGAGCTGCCTTGAACTCGGCGTGTTCCGGGCCCGCCGAGCGCGCTCGCGGTCGAAAATCGTTGCATTTCCCGGTGAAGTTGCTAGGAGTGACCTGTTCCCATGAAGCCTGACGCGCCCTCGAAGACGATCGCGGCCCCGCCGCGGGCGCCGGCGCCCCTGATGACGCCTCGGGAAATCGTCTCCGAGCTCGACCGTTACATCGTCGGGCAGAGGGAGGCGAAACGGGCGGTCGCCATCGCCCTGCGCAACCGCTGGCGCCGCCAGCTGGTGCCGGAGGAGCTGCGCGACGAGATCGCTCCGAAAAACATCATCATGATCGGCCCGACCGGTGTCGGCAAGACCGAGATATCGCGGCGGCTCGCCAAGCTCGCCCAGGCTCCTTTCATCAAGGTCGAAGCCTCCAAGTTCACCGAGGTGGGTTACGTGGGCCGCGACGTGGAATCGATCATCCGGGATCTGACCGATCTCGCGGTCAACATGGTGAAGGAGGAGGAGAAGGACAAGGTCGAGTTCAGGGCGAGGGAGATCGCCGAGGAGCGGATTCTGGATCTGTTGCTGCCCTCGGCCGCCGACGGCGAGGCGATCGACGCCGCCCGCGCTCAGGGGACCCGCGAGAAGCTCAAGAAGATGCTCCGGGAAGGCAGGATGAACGAGCGCTTCGTGGAGCTCGAATTGACGCAGTCGGCGATGCCGATGATCGAGGTGCTCGCTCCCCAGGGACTGGAGGGAATGGAGTTCAGCCTCAAGGAGATGTTCTCCAACCTGCTGCCGAAGAAAACCAAGAAGAAGACGGTCAAGGTCTCGGAGGCGCTGGAGATTCTCACGCAGGAAGAGGCCGGAAAGCTGGTCGACATGGACAAGGTGATCGCGGAGGCGGTGCGCCGGGTCGAGCAGTCGGGAATCGTCTTCCTCGACGAGATCGACAAGATCGCGGGCCGGGAGTCGACCCACGGCCCGGACGTGTCGCGCGAAGGAGTGCAGCGCGATCTGTTGCCGATCGTCGAAGGCTCGACCGTCAACACCAAGTACGGCATGGTGAAAACCGACCACATCCTGTTCATCGCTTCGGGGGCCTTTCACGGCGCCAAGCCGTCGGACCTCATCCCGGAGTTCCAAGGGCGCTTCCCCATCCGGGTGGAGCTCAGCTCGCTCGGAGCCGAGGACTTCGTTCGCATTCTCACCGAGCCTCGCAACGCGCTGATCAAGCAGTACGCTGCGCTACTGGAGACCGAGGGGGTCCGGCTCAATTTCACCGAGGATGCGATCCAGGAGATCGCCCGGCTGGCGGCGGAGGTGAATGAACGCACCGAGAACATCGGCGCGCGGCGCCTGCACACGGTCCTGGAGCGGCTGCTCGACGACGTGTCGTTCGCCGCCCCGGAAATGAGCGGCAAGGAGGTGACCATCGACGCGGCCTACGTGCGCGAGCGGTTGTTGCCCATCTTGAAGAGCGAAGACCTGTCGCGGTATATCCTCTAGGCTGACCGCCATGGAAAAGTTCATCGGCAAAGCGGAAGTGCTCATGGAGGCCCTGCCGTACATCCGGCGCTTCTATGGCAAGACCTTCGTGATCAAGTACGGCGGCAACGCCATGATCGACGAGGAGCTGAAGGCGAGCTTCGCCCAGGACATCCTGCTCCTTAAGTACGTCGGGATCAATCCGGTCGTGGTGCACGGCGGCGGCCCGCAGATCGACGAGGTTCTGGAGCGGATGGGGATTCGCAGCCGCTACGTGCGCGGGATGCGCGTCACGGATCAGGAGACCCTGGACATCGTGGAGATGGTCCTGGTCGGCAAGGTCAACAAGGAGATCGTCAACCTCATCAACCAGCACGGCGGCATGGCGGTGGGTCTCAGCGGCAAGGACGGAGGCATGATCCTCGCACGCAAGATGAACGTCACCGTGGCGGAGAACGGTGCGCCTCCGGAAATCATCGACCTCGGCATGGTCGGCGAGATCGTCGGCATCAACCCGCTGGTCATCAAGTCGCTCGACGAGAACAAATTCATCCCGGTGATCGCGCCCGTCGGGGTCGGCGAGAACGGGGAAACCTACAACATCAACGCCGATCTCGTGGCCGGGGAAATCGCCGAGGCGTTGCACGCGGAAAAGCTGATCTTGATGACCGACGTCGAGGGCGTCAAGGACAAAAAGGGGGAGCTGCTGACGACGCTGAAGGTCGCGCAGGCGCGCAAGCTGATCCAGGAGGGCGTGGTCGCCTCCGGGATGATTCCCAAGGTCGAGTGCTGCGTCAACGCGCTCAAAGGGGGAGTCGAGAAAACGCACATCATCGACGGGCGTGTCAAGCACGCTGTGCTGCTCGAAATCTTCACCAAAGAGGGTGTGGGGACCGAGGTGGTAAGGAAGTAGATGGTGAAGAATCGAGACGTCGCCGCGATCACCGCAAGGTACGTAGCGCAAACTTACGCTCGTTTCCCCGTCGCGCTGGTCAAGGGCAAGGGAACCAGGGTCTGGGACGCCGACGGCAAAGCCTACCTGGACTTCCTTTCCGGAATCGCCGTCAACAGCCTGGGCCACTGCCACCCCGCCGTGGTGCGCGCGATCCAGAAGCAGGCGCGGACGTTGCTCCACGTCTCCAACCTGTATCACACGGCGCCGCAGGCCGAGCTGGCACGCGAGCTCTGCCGCCGTTCGTTCGCCGACCGCGTCTTTTTCTGCAACAGCGGCGCCGAAGCCAACGAAGCCGCGATCAAGCTTGCGCGCCGCTACGGCGCGGAGAGGTTGGGCGGCAAGTACGAGATCCTTTCCTGCCACAACTCCTTTCATGGCCGTACTCTCGCGACGCTCACGGCCACCGGCCAGGAAAAGGTCCGTGCGGGTTACGATCCTTTGCCGGAGGGGTTTCGCCAGGTACCGTACAACGACCTGCGCGCGTGCGAGGAGGCGATCGACGATAAGAAAACCGTCGCCTTTCTGATCGAGCCGATTCAAGGGGAGGGCGGCGTGAGGGTCGCCGAGGAGGGTTACCTGCGCGGGCTGCGGGAACTCTGCGATCAGCGCGGCCTGCTGCTGATCCTCGACGAGGTCCAGACCGGAATGGGCCGCACGGGGAAGCTCTTCGGCTACGAGCACTTCGGAATCGAGCCCGACATCATGACGCTCGCCAAGGCGCTCGGCGGCGGGCTTCCGCTGGGTGCGATGCTGGCGCGCGAGCAGGTGGCCCGGAGCTTCGGCCCTGGAAGCCACGCTTCGACCTTCGGCGGCAATCCGGTGGCGTGCAGCGCAGGGCTCGCGGTGTTGCGCACCCTGCTGGGCGGGGCGCTGAGAAACTGCGTCCGCATGGGGAAGGTCCTGCTCGAGGGGCTCGAGGGGCTGAAGCGCCGGTTTCCGTTCATCCGCGAGATCCGCGGCAAGGGGCTCATCATCGGCGTCGAGCTCGACATGGACGGGAGCAAGATCGTCGAGGCGTGCATGGAAGAAGGGTTGTTGCTCAACTGCACGGCGGGCAAGGTCCTGCGGCTCCTCCCCCCTCTGACCGTGACCAGGAGCGAGATCGACCGGGGCCTCGCCATCCTCGAGAAGGTGCTCGCCCGCCAGTAGCTCCGGCGTGTTCCGGCCCACGATGAGCAAGCGCGATCTACTGAGCTTCGAAGCGCTGAGCCGCCAGGAAATGGAAACGATTTTCAGGCTGGCGCGGGAGCTCAAGAAGAAACAGAAACTGGGGGTGCCGCACCGGCTGCTGGAGGGCATGGGGCTGGCGATGCTGTTCGAGAAGCCCAGCCTGAGAACCCGGGTGACCTTCGAGGTCGGGATGGTGCAGCTCGGCGGCCATGTGGTGTTCCTGGCGCCGGGAGAGGTCCAGCTCGGGGTTCGGGAGACGCCAGCCGATTGCGCCCGAAGCCTGAGCCGCTGGGTCGACATGATCGTGGTGCGCACCTTCGCTCAGGCGACGGTGGAAGAAATGGCGCGCTATGCCTCTGTCCCCGTGATCAACGCCCTCACGGATCTCTATCATCCCTGCCAGGTGCTGGCTGACTGCCTGACGCTGCTCGAACACAAGGGAAGCCTGGACAAGCTCAAGATCGCCTTCGTCGGCGACGGCAACAACATGGCTCATTCATGGATCGAAGCGGCCGAGAAAATACCCTTTACGCTCGCGCTCGCCTGCCCCGACGGCTACCGGCCCAACCGGGAGATCGAGGCGCGCGCGCGAAAGAACGGCGCGCGGATCACCGTGACGACTTCCGTCAAGGAGGCGGTGAGGGGTGCGGATGTGGTCTATACGGACGTCTGGGCGAGCATGGGGCAGGAATGGGACAT
Source organism: Candidatus Zixiibacteriota bacterium (assembly GCA_035574315.1). NCBI lineage: Bacteria > Pseudomonadati > Candidatus Zixiibacteriota > Candidatus Zixiibacteriota bacterium. Next base: position 7,771 of record DATLYW010000024.1, on the reverse strand, counting down.
CGCCACGCGGTTGAAGGTCTTCCAAGGATACCAGGTCGACGCGAAGGTCGTGGCGATGGCCAAGAAGGACGCCGTCGTGATGCACTGCCTGCCGGCCCATCGGGGGCAGGAGATCACGGACGAGGTCCTGGAAAGCCCTCGCTGTATCGCTTTCGATCAGGCCGAAAACCGCCTCCACGTGCAGAAGGCGATCATGGTGTGGCTGGCGGAGCAGGCACGCGGGGCGGGGAGCGCCAGGTCGCGCACGCCGCGGGGTCGGGCGCCGGCCGGTAAAAGAGGCTGAAGAGAAAAATGAACGTCAAGAAAGTCGTTCTCGCCTATTCGGGCGGGCTGGATACCTCGGTCATCCTGCGATGGTTGATCGAGCAGTACGGATGCGAGGTGGTCGCTTTCTGCGCCGACCTCGGGCAGGGGGAAGATCTGTCGGCGATCCGGCGCAAGGCGCTGGCGACCGGCGCGAGCCGGGCGGTGATCGGCGATCTCAGGGAAGAGTTCGTCCGCGACTACGTCTTTCCGATGTTGCGGGCGAACGCCGTGTACGAGGGCGCCTACCTGCTCGGGACCGCGATCGCCCGGCCGCTCATCGCCAAGTCGCAGATCGAGGTGGCGGCCCGGGAACGGGCGGACGCGGTATCGCACGGGGCGACCGGCAAGGGAAACGATCAGGTCCGTTTCGAGCTGACCTACTACGCTCTCAAGCCCGGGATCAAGGTGATCGCGCCCTGGCGCATCTGGGATCTGAACTCCCGATCGGCGCTGATCGCCTACGCGCGCAGGCACGGGATTGCGGTGCCCGTCAGCCGTGCGCGGCCCTACAGCATGGACCGCAACCTCTTCCACGTGAGCTACGAGGGGGGAGTACTCGAGGATCCGTGGAAGGAGCCGCCCGCTGACATGTTCGTCTGGTGCCGGCCTGTCGAGAAAGCCCCGAACCGGCCGGAGTACGTGGAGATCGACTATGCGCGCGGCGATCCGGTTGCCGTCAACGGCCGGGCTCTTTCGCCGGCGAAACTCCTCGCCCGGCTGAACGACCTCGGCGCCCGGCACGGGATCGGCCGGGTCGATGTGGTGGAAAATCGCTACGTCGGAATGAAGTCCCGCGGCGTGTATGAAACCCCCGGGGGGACGATCCTGCACGCGGCGCATCGCGCCCTGGAATCGATCACGCTCGACCGGGAGGTCCTGCGGCTGCGCGACTCGCTGGTGCCCCGGTACGCGGAGATGATCTACTACGGCTACTGGTTCTCGCCGGAGCGCGAGATGCTCCAGCGGGCCATCGACGCAGCACAGGCGAACGTGAGCGGGCGGGTGCGGCTGAAGCTCTACAAGGGAAACGTGATCGTGACCGGGCGCAAGTCCGACTCTTCGCTCTACGACCCGAGAGTGGCGACGTTCGAGGAGGACGACGTCTACCGGCAGGCCGACGCCGAGGGTTTTATCCGCCTCAACGCGCTGCGGCTGCGGCTGCGCCGGCTGAGGCAGGCGCGCGGCCGGCGGAGTTGACTTGAAAGGACGCGGCGACAGGAAGGCAAAACTCTGGGGCGGTCGTTTCGCGTCGGCGACCAGCAGCTCCGTGGAGGAGTTCACGGCGTCGATCGGCGTCGACGCGCGCCTGTACCGCTATGACATCGCGGGCAGCATCGCTCACGCGAAGATGCTCGCCCGCCAGAGGATCATTGCGGTCTCCGACGCGCGGAAGATCGTTCGCGGCCTGAAGGCGATCGAGCGGGAGATCGAGCGCGGCGTTTTTCGGTTTTCGACCGCGGACGAAGACATCCACATGAACATCGAGCGGCGCCTGATCGAGAAGATCGGCAAGGCCGGAGCGAAGCTCCACACCGGGCGCAGCCGCAACGACCAGGTGGCGCTCGATCTGCGGCTCTTCCTGCGCGACGAGATCGGGCGCATCCTCGAGGGGCTCGACGCGCTCGGCAAGGAGCTCGCCCGGGCCGCGCGCCGCCACATCGACGTGATCATGCCCGGGTACACCCATCTCCAGCGGGCGCAACCGGTCCTGTTCTCGCATCACCTGCTCGCCTACTTCGACATGTTCCAGCGCGACCGGGATCGCTTCCGCGACTGCCTGGAACGCGTCAACGTCTCGCCTCTCGGGGCGGGGGCGCTGGCGGGAACCACGTATCCGGTCGATCCGCGTTACGCTGCGCGCCTGCTCGGCTTTCCGCGGATCGCCACCAACAGCATCGACGCGGTGAGCGACCGCGATTTCGCGCTGGAGTTTCTCTCCGCCTCCGCGATCCTGTTCGTCCACTTCAGCCGCCTCGCGGAGGAGATGGTGCTGTGGTCGAGCCAGGAGTTCGGCTTCATCGAGTTGCCGGACCGCTACTGCACGGGGAGCTCGATGATGCCGCAGAAGAAGAACCCGGACGTGCCGGAGCTCGTGCGGGGCAAAGCCGGCCGGGTCTTCGGCCATCTCGGCGCCCTGCTCACGATCGTCAAAGGGCTGCCGCTGGCCTACAACCGGGATATGCAGGAGGACAAGCTTCCTTTGTTCGACACCGCGGACACCGTGCGGTCGACCCTGGCGATCGTCCGCGAGCTGATTGCCGGGCTGCAGGTGAAAAGGGAGCGCATGCTCGAGGCGGCTCGCGGGGGATTCATGAACGCCACCGACTTCGCCGACTACCTGGTCGCGCGCGGAGTTCCGTTCCGGGCGGCGCACGAGATCACGGGGAAGATCGTCCGCCATTGCATCGCCGCCGGGCGTCGCCTCGAGGATCTGCCGCTGGTGGAATTGAAGCGGTTTTCGGCTAAAATCGACGAAGACGTGTACCGCTATCTGTCGCCGCAGTCGGGCGTCGACCGCCGCCGCTCTCCGGGCGGCACCGCTCGCGCCAACGTGCTGCGGCGGCTGAAGGAACTAGGGGTATGATGCGACCTGCAACGGTGCTGGCATTGGCTGCGGTGCTGGGGCTCTGCGCGTGCGGCCGGAAGGGCGAGCCGCGCGCTCCGGAGCTGGCGACGCCTCAGACCATACGCAATCTCAGCGCGAGGGCGGACAAGGCGGGCATCGTTCTCACCTGGAGCCGGCCGACCGAGTACGTCGACGGTCGTGAGCTCAAGGATCTCGCCGCCTTCGTGATTTTCCGCAAGGAGCTGCCGCCGGCTTGCCCCGACTGCATCGCCCCCTACCGGCCGCTGACGACGGTCTTCGTGGAAGATCGAGAGAGGTTCGTGAAACAGAAACAGTACCGCTTCATCGATCAGGAGGCGCGCCCGGGACAGGTCTACCGCTATCGCGTGGCCTCGCAGCTCACCGACGGCTCACTGAGCGCTCCTTCCAACGAAGTGGAAATTGCGAGAGGGCCCTGATGCATCATTTCGAGTACCGCAACGGCGAGCTGTACGCCGAGTCCGTGCCGGTCCGCCACATCGCAGCCGAGGTCGGGACGCCGGCTTACGTCTACAGCCTCGCGACCTTGAGGCGCCATTTCCAGGTGTTCGACCAGGCGTTCGCCGCCATCCCGCACATCGTCTGTTATTCGGTCAAGGCGAATTCGAATCTCGCCCTGCTCCGCGCGTTCGTTCGTGAGGGCGGCGGCTGCGACATCGTGTCGGGCGGAGAGCTCTTCCGCGCGCTCAAGGCCGGGGCGGACCCCCGGAAAATCGTCTTCTCGGGGGTGGGAAAGAAGAGGGATGAGATCGCCTACGCACTGCGCTCGGGCATTCTCATGTTCAACGTCGAGTCGGAAGAGGAGATGGTCGTGCTCAACGCGGTCGCCGCGGAGCTGGGCGTCCGGGCGCCGATCAGCCTGCGCGTCAACCCGGACGTCGATCCCCAGACGCACCCGTACATCTCCACCGGGCTCAAGAAGGCGAAATTCGGGGTGGACATCAAGCGGTCGCTCGACAGCTACCGAAAAGCCCTCTCGCTCCCGCACCTGGAGGTTGTGGGCGTCGATTGCCACATCGGCTCGCAGCTCACTTCCGTCGCCCCGTTCGTCGACGCGCTCGCGCGGGTGCGCGAGTACCTCGACCGCGCGCTCGCCGGCTCGCTCGGAAAGGAAGGCGTGCGTATCCGCTACCTCGATCTGGGAGGCGGCCTGGGGATCAGCTACAAGGACGAGATGCCGCCGCACCCGGAGGAGTACGCGCAGGCGGTCATCCAGGGGCTCGAAGGCCTGGACGTGACGCTGATCCTGGAGCCCGGCCGGGTGATCGTCGGCAACGCGGGGATCCTCGTCACCGAAGTGCAGTATGTGAAAGAGACCGAGGAGAAAAACTTCGTCATCGTCGACGCCGGCATGAACGACCTCATCCGGCCGGCGCTCTACGGCTCCTACCAGGCGATCCAGCCCGTGGTCCGAAACGGCGGCGCGAAGATGGTCGCCGACGTCGTTGGCCCGATCTGCGAGAGCGGGGATTTTCTTGCCAAGGACCGAGAGATCGAAAGGCCGAAGCGGGGGGATCTGCTGGCGGTCATGAGCGCGGGCGCCTACGGTTTTACGATGGCGTCGAATTACAACTCCCATCCGAGGCCGCCGGAGGTGCTCGTCGACGGGGACCGCTATTACGTGGTACGCGCGCGGGAGAGCTACGAAGATCTGGTGCGCGGGGAGTTCATTCCGCCTTCGTTGAGCTAGGTTCCGGAGAAGCGAGCCCGATGGAAATCGCGTTCACCAAAATGCACGGCTGCGGCAACGATTTCATCTTTCTCGACTGTCTCGAGCAGGAGATACCGAACCTCGGCGCGCTGGCGCGCCGCCTCTGCGACCGCCGCTTCGGGATCGGGGCAGACCAGCTCCTTACCGTTCACCCTTCCGATCGGGCCGACTTCAAGATGGAAATCTACAATGCCGACGGGAGCCGCGTGGAGATGTGCGGCAACGGGATCCGCTGCTTTGCGAAGTACGTCCACGACCACGGGCTCACGGACAAGCGGCAGCTGGAGGTCGAAACCCTCGCGGGGATCATCCGGCCGCGCATCGTGGGGGATCTCGTCGAGGTCGACATGGGCGCGCCGATTCTGGAGGGAAGAGAGATCCCTGTGGACGCCGACGGGAAAATCATCGATCACCCTCTGACCGTCCGGGGGGAGACTTATCGGGTCACCTGTGTTTCGATGGGCAACCCGCATTGCGTGCTCTACGTCGACGACGTCGATTCGCTCGACCTGGAAAAGATCGGGCCGGCTTTCGAGCATCACCCGTTTTTCCCCAAGAGGGTGAACACGGAGTTCGTCCAGGTTCTAGGCCCTGGAGAAGTCAGGATGCGCGTGTGGGAGCGAGGCGCGGGGGAAACCTGGGCATGTGGCACCGGGGCCAGCGCCGTCGGGGTCGCCGGGGTTCTGACCGGCCGGACCGGAAGGAGCGTCACCGTTCACCTCAAAGGAGGCGACCTCTCGATCGAGTGGCGCGCCGACAACCGGGTTTACATGACCGGCCCGGCTGAAGAGGTTTTTCGGGGAACGATCGAGGTTGACTGAGATCCGCCGGTAGCAGACGCGTCTGCATGCTTACAAACTCGCCGACAGATTGAAAGGGGGGACGGCTATGTTTGCCGGCTCGATGGTCGCTTTGGTGACGCCTTTCAAGGACGGCAGCGTCGATTGGAACAGCCTGGAGCGCCTGGTCGACTTTCACCTGCAAAACGGCACGCACGGGATCGTTCCGTGCGGCACCACGGGAGAGTCCGCGACCCTGACGCACGAGGAGCACGACGCGGTCATCCAGGCCGTGATCCGCGCCGCGAACAAGCGGGTTCCCGTCGTCGCCGGGACCGGCTCGAATTCGACGGAGGAGGCGATTCGGCTCACGCGCGCGGCGGAAAAGGCGGGCGCGGATGGGGCCTTGATGATCTCGCCGTACTACAACCGCCCGACCCAGGAAGGCATCTACCAGCACTACAAGAAGGTCGCGGAATCGGTCGGCATCCCGATCATCGTTTATAACATTCCCGCCCGCACCGGTTCGAAGATCGAGCCGGAAACGCTGGCGCGCCTCTCCGAGATACGGAACATCGTCGGGGTGAAGGAAGCGACGGGGTCCGTGGATCAGGCGATCGACGTGATCCGGCTCTGCGGAGATCGCCTTGCGGTGTTTTCCGGCGAGGACTCGCTCACCTACTCGCTCATGGCGCTCGGCGGCAAAGGGGTCATCTCCACGGTCGCCAACGTGGCTCCCAAAGAGATGTCGGAACTGACCCAGGCCTGCCTCGCGGGGCGATGGGAGCAGGCGCGGGAGCTGCAGTTTCGCCTGATCCCGCTGATTCGGAGCCTCTTCATCGAGACCAACCCGATTCCGGTGAAGACCGCGCTCTCCCTGATGGGCAGATGCTCGGCCGACTTGCGGCTGCCGTTGACGCCGATGTCGCCGGGCGCCCTCGAGAAGCTGAAGCAAGCCATGCGGGAGTTCGGGTTGCTTTGAGCCCATGGCCGTCGGGCTGATCGTTTGCGGCGCAGGCGGGCGCATGGGGGGCGCGATCATCCGCGCGCTCCCGGAGTTTCCTTCGGCCAGGCTCGCCGCCGCCATCGACCGGCCGGGAAGTCCAAGGCTCGGCCGCGACGCCGGGGAGATCTGCTCGGCGCCCCGCCTCGGCGTTGCCGTCGACGATCGCATCGAGCCTCACCTCAGGCCCGGCTCGGTCGTGGTCGATTTCACCCGTCCCGAGGCCTCCCTGGAGCACCTGAGAGCCGCGGCAAAGAAGGGCGTTCCCGTGGTGATCGGCACGACGGGCTTCGATTCCGCACAGCTCGCCGAAATCAAGCGGCTTTCCCGCCGGGCGCCAGTCCTGCTCTCCGCCAATACCAGCCTCGGCGTCAACGTGCTCCTGTCCGTCGTGGGAAAGGTGGCCCGGATGCTGGGCGAGGACTACGACGTGGAGATCGTCGAAGCGCACCACCGCTTCAAGAAGGACGCGCCGAGCGGCACCGCCCTGGCTCTGGGCCGGGAGGTGGCGCAGGCGCTACGGCGCGATCTCGACGCCGTCGGGATCAGCGGCCGCAAGGGTCTGGTGGGCGAGCGGCCGAAGAAGGAGATCGCGCTTCTTTCGGTCCGGGCGGGCGACATCGCCGGCGAGCACACGGTCATCTTCGGCGGCATCGGCGAGCGGCTCGAGCTCACCCACCGCGCGCACAGCCGCGACACCTTCGCCCGCGGCGCGATCCGCGCCGCCCAATGGCTGGTCCGGCAAAAGAAAGGGCTCTACGGCATGCGCGACATGCTGGGGGTGTAGAGCCCCTCAGTTCCGTCTTGAGAGCTATCTTTTGGAGAGCTGGGAGCGAAAACCGGCTACAAAACGCGAATGTGCACTCCCAGCGGCGGCTGCCCGGTAAAATATTAGAGGCGGATAGGCCTTTTGGTTTAAAATAGTTCTCTGCGATGGGCAATCGAAGCGGCCATTTTGTTCTCTACTCACCAAAGCGCTCACCGATCTTCACGGAGGCGCTTCTATGGAACGAGGTTCGTCTGTAACGGGCGGGTGGCCACCGGTTGTGGCTCTCGCTCTTGCGCTCTCTGCTCTGACGTTTTTCTTGGCCCCTGGCATCGTCGGCCTTTTCCACGATGACGGAATCTACGTCGTCGTCGCCAAGGCGATCAACGAGGGTAAGGGGTATCGGATCATCAGCCTGCCGCGCGAAAGCTGAATCTCATGCGGATCACCGACGAGCAGTTTCTAGAACCTATCTCAAAATTAGAAACTCGTGTATCATCGGCGCATGTTGAGACTCAGCGATGAACATTGGGCGAGGATCCGGGAGCATTTTCCCGAGGAAAATATTCCCGATGGCCGTCCCGGACGTAAACCGATTCCT